>DASSFG010000237.1:0-14149 GCA_035694685.1 Pirellulales bacterium | reverse complement strand
GATGGCCGGCCGCAACTCCGGCGCAACGAGCGGTTCGTGTATGTGGCCGCGGCCCTGCAAGAGCTGGCTCATCCACAGACCGAGGCCGATAAGAAACAATCCGCCGCCGACCAACATGAACGCCACGCTGACCACCGCGCCCACCGCCAGCACGGTCAAGCCGACTGACAGCACGAGCGGCGCCGCCGTCGGCCGCGGCATTTCGACCGAGCGATGTTCGTGCGGCGATTGTGAGGGCATCGGCTCCGTGCTCATGCTTGCGGTGACCTTTTTACCTGCCAATCAAGTAGACCACTGCGAAGACGACGATCCACACGCCGTCGACGAAGTGCCAATACCACGACACAAGCTGGACCGGTTGTCGATTGTCTGTCGAAAGCTGACCGGCGAGCATCAAGCCGAGTACGGCCAGCATCATGAGCACGCCCATCGTGACGTGCAGGCCGTGAAAGCCGACGAGCGTGTAAAACGTCGAGCCGAACAAGTTGCGGCCGATCGTAAGCTGGTGTTCAACGATCAGCTCCCGCCATTCGTATGCGGTGCCCAGTAAGAACGCGACGCCGAGCACAATGGTGGCCGACCAGGCAAGCTGGAACCCACGCCCGCGGCCTTGGTGCAGCCGGCGATCGGCCAGGTGGATGGTGCCGCTGCTGGCGAGCAGACAGAGCGTCGTGACCAACACCAGCGGCAGCGACAGCACCTCGTGCGGCGTCGGGCCGGCTATGTCTTGTCCGATGTAGGCCACGTAAGCGGTGATAAGCGTGCCGAAAAAGGCCACTTCGGATAGCAGAAACGCGAGCATTCCCCATTGCGCGGCATCGAGGGTTTTCTCCGGCGAAACGGCAGGTGGAAACGGCAGCCCGGTGGTGCCACCGTGATCGGCGGTGGAAGCATCTGGGATCATCATTCGTACTTCCAATCGGGATCGTCGGGGTGCTTGATGTCCCACAGCGGTCGCCGGCTGTGGACCACCGGTATTTGCTCGAAGTTGTACGAAGGAGGCGGCGAGGTGGTCGTCCACTCCAGTGTCCAGGCATCCCACGGATCGTTGCCCGCCGGGCGTCCTTTCCAGAGCGACACCACCACGTTGTAAATGAAAATGGCATAACTCGGTGCTTGCAGCAGGGCGCCGACGGTCGTGAGCTGGTTCCAAAAGTCCCAGCCGCGGTCGACGTCGTAGGTGTAGATTCGCCGCGGCATGCCCAAGAAGCCCGAAACGTGCATCGGGCCGAAAGTCAGAAAAAAGCCGACGTAAAGCAGCCAAAAATGCCAACGGCCCAGCCGCTCCGAGAGCATGCGGCCGGTGACTTTCGGATACCAATAATAGAGCCCGGCGAAGGTGCCGAACAACGTGCCGCCGATCAGCACCCAGTGGAAATGGCCGATCACGAAGTAGCTGTCGGTGAGCTGAAAGTCGAATGGCGCCGCGGCCAGCATGATGCCAGTCAGACCGCCGATGAGGAACATCGAGAGAAAACCGAAAGCAAACAACATCGGTGAGGCGAATGAAATACGGCCGCCGTACATCGTTGCCAGCCAGTTGAAAAACTTGATGCCGGTGGGGATTGAGACGAGCAGGCTGCTGACGACGAAGAACAGGTCGGCCGTGCGGCTCATGCCGACGGCAAACATGTGATGCGCCCACACGCCGAGGCTGATGAACGCGATGGCCGCCGTGGCCGCGGCCATGAACTCATAGCCGAACAGCACCTTGCGCGAGAAAACGGGGATCACCTCCGAAACCATGCCGAAGGCAGGCAAAATCAGAATGTAGACCTCGGGATGGCCGAAGAACCAGAACATGTGTTGCCAAAGCAGTGCCGAACCGCCGTTCTGCGTGTCGAAGAAATGCGCCCCCAAATTGCGGTCGAACAGCAGCATGACCAACGCGGCGGTCAGCGGCGGAATGGCGAACAAAATCAGCACCGAAGTCCAGAGCATTGTCCAGGCGAAGAACGGCACCTTGCGCAGCGTCATGCCGGGGGCCCGCATGCCAAGGATCGTGGCGATGAAGTTCACCGCCCCGGCCAGCGTGCCCGTGCCGCTGACCGTGAGGCCCAACGCCCAGAAGTCGGTGGCTGCACTGCGGGCAAACGTCCGCTCCGTGAGCGGCGCGTAGGCGAACCAGCCGATGGCCGGCGCGCCCCCCGTGGCATAACTGAAATAAACCAACAACCCACCCAGCAAACTTACCCAGAAGCCAAAGGCGTTCAGGCGGGGGAACGCCATATCGCGGGCGCCAATGGCGAGCGGCACCATAAAGTTGCCGATGCCGATCAGAGTCGGCATCCCCATGAAAAACACCATCGTCGTCCCGTGCATCGTAAAAAGCTGGTTGAACGCGTCGGGGCCGATGAAGTCGTAACGGGGAAAGAGGAGTTGCCAGCGCATGAGCAGCGCCTCGCAGCCTCCGATCACGAGGAACACCAAGGCCATCGCGATGTACATCAGGCCGATCTTCTTGTGATCGACCGTCGTCACGAGGTCATACAGCAGGGAGGGCGCGGCGGACGAGCGCGCTGCCGCTTGGCCGACTTCGGGAGTGTCGAGTTCGATGGAGGCCATCAATCGCGCCCTAATTCAGTGTCAGCAGATAATCGACGATGCGGTCGATCTCGCGCGGCTGTAAACCAAAAGCCGGCATGAGGCAGCCCGGTTTGACGCTCTGTGGATCTACCAGCCACTGCCGCAGGTGGTCTCGATTGCTGGCCACCATACCCGAGGCCAACGTCCGGCGGGCCATCAGGTGCGTGAGATCGGGCCCGAATTTACCATTGGCGCTCATGCCGCGGATGCGATGACAGTTGACGCACGATTGCGTGAAAAACGTCGCCTGCCCGGCACTTTCAGGGCCATCATCGTCGGCAGGCACGACGGCCGGTTTGCTCTCGTTCTCCAGCCACCGCTCGAAGTCAGCAGGTTCATCGACGATCACTCGCAAAAGCATGTTGGCGTGTTGTGTGCCGCAATACTCAGCGCATTGTCCCAGGTAAAGCCCCGGCTTGTCGGTCTGGAACCACATTTCATTGGGATGGCCGGGAATAAGGTCCGTCTTCCCGCCCAATCGCGGCACCCAAAAACTGTGGCAGACGTCGGCCGACTTCAGTGTCAGGTAAACTGGCCGAGACACTCCGCCCGTGCTGGCCGGAACGTGCATTTCGTTCGCGGTGACGACACCTAACTTGCGGCCGTCATAGGTCTCGTAGACGTATTCCCACCACCACTGATGGCCGATGACCGTGACGTAGAGCGCCTGATCGCCGGCTTTCGGTTGTGGGTTGGGGCGGTTAACGGCCCACAAGGTTCGCGTGACGACAAGCACCAGAATGAAGACAATCAGGGCCGGTGCGGCGGTCCAGGCAATTTCGATCGCCTTGCTGCCATAGACCTGCGGCGGCTCGCTGGCTTGCGGCCCGCCACGGCCGCGGAACCGGGCCACCGAATAGAACAGCACGCCTTCGACAATGATGAAAATGAACGCCGAAATGGCGGCCACCAGCAGCGACAGCGCGCGGATCGATTCGGCCGGTGGAGAGGCCGGGTCGAAAATCGACAAGTTCTGCACCGCGTCGGGGCCGCTCGCCAGCAGTATGAATTCGCTCGTCATGGACTCACAGTTTAGCGGTCGTGGCCCTGAGCGACTACCGGCTCGGCCTCGGTCCCACGAACGAGCGCGGCGGCCTCACTGTCGAGGCTGATCTTGACGATGTCTGGGCGGAACAATAGTGCGAAGGTCCAGTCGATCATGATGCGCAACCGCCGGCTCCAGCCCGGCATTTGCATCAGGTAATAGGTCCGGCGCATAAACCACGCCGGCACGCCCCGCACGCGCACCTTGAGCAATTGGCCGAACGCCCTGCTGTGACCGAGCGAGCCCATCATCCCTAGATTTTCGTAGATGAACGGCTGTGGCGGGCGGCCGATCAATGCGCCCTGGATGTTACGCGCCAACACTTTGGCCTCGCGCAGCGCATGCTGAGCCAGCTTGGGGTACGGTCTTCCGTCGGCCGCCGGAATCGAGGCGCAGTCGCCGAGCGCCCAAATCTCCGGATGACTCGGGCAGCGCATCGTGCCATCGACGACAACGTGTCCGCGTTGGTCCTTCTCGATCGGCAGGGCGCTGACCACGGGGCTGGGAACCACGCCGGCCACCAAGACGATAGTTTGCGCTTCGACTGTTTCGTCGGGTAGGTGAACCTTGCCGAGCTCGATTTCGCGAACGGCGGCATTGGTGCGAATTTCGGCCCCGCGGCGCCGGCTGAGCACCCGGGCGCCGTAATCGGCCAGCACGGCGTCGATTTCCGGCATGATACGGTCCATCGCTTGGAGCAAGACGAAGCGGACCTGATTCCGATCCACGCGTTTGTAGAGCGGCGCGATCCCGTCGACGAACGCCGTCAGTTCCCCGAGCAGCTCAACGCCGACCAGTCCGCCGCCAATGATCACGAAGGTGAGCAATTTCTGTTTGCGAAGGGGATCGGTCTCCACGTCGGCGCGTTCGAAGCATTCGATCACGTGCGTCCGCAAGACGAGCGCGTCTGCCAGGGTCTTGAACGTGAAAGCATGCTGTGAGCCGGCAATCATCACCCGGTTCGTCATCGCCCCCAGGGCCAACACAAGCTGATCGTAGCCTACTTCATGCCTTTGCTCGGCGTCGCTCGCCAGCCCGGTTGCCAACTGCACCGTCTTCCGCTCCAAATCGATGCCTTCTACGGTCGCCTCGACAAACTGCGTGGAACGCAGGAACGCTCGAATCGGGAAACAGCACTGCCGCAAGTCGAGTGTGCCGGAGCAGACCTCGAACAACAACGGAGTTATCAGCAGGAAGTTGTCGCGGCTGACCAGCACGATTTCAATGTCCCGGCGGCCTTTGAAAAGCTTCTCCAGGTGACGGGCCGTGTACACGCCGCCGAAGCCGCCGCCGAGGATTACAATTCGGGTCTGAGCCGCGTGAGGATCTGCATTCATTATCGCACCTTTCGGCGTCGCCAGGTACGCGCCTTTGTAGCGTCTGGTGGACGTGGCGAGCAAGGCAACCACAGCTAATTGAACGGTGACTAATCCAAAATGGGTTTTGACACGCAAAAAGGGTAACGACGTTATTGGAGGATGGCCTTCCCAGGCCGTCACCGTCCGAGGTGACGGGCTAGGAAGCCCATCCTCCGCGTGGGCCGGCCGCCCGTTTTGTTTGTCACCTAAGAAGACGAAGTCGCATGAGCGGTTTCTTGGCAGGTGAGCCGTCTCGCACGCAGTACATTCTCACGCAAACTGCACGGAGGCCTCAACAGTCGCTCATATTGTGCGTTTGAATGGCGTTCTGCAGCCTGATTTTCCGGCGAACGCCGAGGACCAGATAGTTAAACCAGGCAACCACCGAATCGCGGCGCGTAGATTGCTTAGGGTGGGGCGAACGCTACATTGAACGGTTAAATCGAGCACAACCACGGAGTGAGTTATGGCCACCACGACCACGGAACGACGGCGGAAGACCATCAGAACCGACAAGGCCGCGGCGCAAGCGTCTCTTTCGGCCGACGAGCTTCGGAAGCTCGACGCTTACTGGCGGGCCTCGAACTATCTCTCCGTCGGTCAGATCTATCTGCTCGACAATCCGCTCTTGAAAGAGCCGCTCAAGCGCGAGCATATCAAGCCGCGACTGCTCGGCCATTGGGGCACGTCGCCCGGCTTGAACATGCTTTACGTTCATCTCAATCGCGTCATCAAGCGCGACGACCTGAACATGATCTACGTCATCGGTCCCGGACACGGCGGCCCCTCGCTTGTCGCCCATGCTTACCTCGAAGGCACCTACAGCGAGGTGTACCCGAACATCAGTCAGGACGCCCAGGGGATGCAGCGGTTGTTCAAGCAGTTCAGCTTTCCCGGCGGCGTTCCCAGCCACGTGGCACCCGAAACGCCGGGCAGCATCCACGAAGGCGGCGAACTGGGCTATGCTCTCAGCCACGCCTACGGCGCCGCCTTCGACAATCCCGACCTGATCGTGGCCTGCATCGTAGGCGACGGCGAAGCGGAGACCGGACCGCTGGCCACCGGCTGGCATGGCAACAAGTTCCTCAATCCGGCCCGCGACGGTTGCGTGCTGCCAATTTTGCACCTCAACGGCTACAAGATCGCCAATCCCTGTTTTCTGGCCCGCATTCCGCACGAGGAGCTGGAGAAGTTCTTCGAGGGTATGGGCTACAAGCCGTACTTCGTCGAGGGCGACGAGCCGCACGAGGTGCATCAGCGTCTGGCCGAAGTGCTCGACGAAGTCGTGGCCGAGATCAAGCACATCTGGGCCGACGCGCGCACGGTCGGCGACGTGACGCGGCCGGCCTGGCCGATGATCGTGTTCCGCACGCCCAAGGGTTGGACCTGCCCGAAGGAGATCGACGGCAAAAAGTGCGAAGGCTATTGGCGCAGCCACCAGGTGCCGATGGGCGACATGGACAAGCCCGAGCACGTCCGCATTCTCGAAGGCTGGATGAAAACCTATCGGCCCGAAGAATTGTTCGACGAGCAGGGCCGGCTCAAGGCCGAGCTGGCCGAATTGGCCCCGCAAGGCGAGCGGCGGATGAGCGCGAATCCGCACGCCAACGGCGGTCTGTTGCTCCGCGATTTGAAGTTGCCCGACTTCCGCGATTACGCCGTGAAGGTCGCGAGCCCCGGCGCGACCACGGCCGAATCGACCCGTGTAATGGGCAAGTATTTGCGCGACGTGATGAAGCTCAATCTAGACAGCGAAAACTTCCGTCTCTTCAGCCCCGACGAGAACAACTCGAACCGCTGGCAGGACGTGCTGGAAGTTACCAACCGCTGCTACATGGCTGAGATCCTTCCCGACGACGACCACCTCAGCCCCGATGGCCGCGTGATGGAAGTGCTCAGCGAGCACCAGTGCCAGGGCTGGCTGGAGGGTTATCTGCTGACCGGCCGGCACGGTTTCTTTTCTTGCTATGAGGCGTTCATTCACATCATCGACTCGATGTTCAACCAGCACGCCAAGTGGTTGAAGGTCTGTCAGCACATTCCCTGGCGGCGGCCAATCGCTTCGTTCAACTATCTCCTCAGCTCACACGTCTGGCGGCAGGACCACAACGGTTTCAGCCATCAGGATCCGGGCTTTATCGACCACGTGGTGAATAAGAAGGCGGAAGTGATACGCGTCTATCTGCCGCCCGACGCCAACTGCCTGCTCTCGGTCACCGATCACTGCTTGCGGAGCCGCGACTACGTGAACGTGGTCGTGGCCGGCAAACAGCCCGCGCCGCAATGGCTAACGATGGAACAGGCCATCAAGCATTGCACGCAGGGCGTCAGCATCTGGGAGTGGGCCAGCAACGACAAAGGCAGCGACCCGGACGTGGTCATGGCCTGCTGCGGCGACGTGCCGACGCTGGAGACGCTCTCGGCGGTCGAATTGCTCCATACCCACTTGCCGGAATTGAAAGTGCGCGTGATCAACGTGGTTGACCTGATGAAGCTGCAGCCTGCCAGCGAACATCCGCACGGGCTTTCGGACCTGGACTTCGACTCCCTGTTTACCAAAGACAAGCCGATTGTGTTTGCGTTCCACGGCTATCCCTGGTTGATTCACCGGCTGACCTACCGGCGCACGAACCACAAGAACCTGCACGTGCGTGGATATAAAGAAGAAGGAACGACGACCACGCCGTTCGACATGGTGGTGCTGAACGAGCTCGATCGCTTCCACCTGGTGAACGACGTGATCGACCGGCTGCCGCAGCTTGGCGCCAAGGCGGCGTATTTCAAGCAGGCGATCCACGAAAAGCTGATCGAGCACAAGCAGTACATCGACCGGTATGGCGACGACATGCCGGCCATCAGCGGTTGGCAGTGGGGACACACCGGCGCCGGGCCGGCGAAAGCTGCCAAAACATCGACCGCGGCCGACAATGCCTGAACCCGTACTAGACGCAGGTTGAGCGGCAACGGTGGCTGGGGCAGAGCCGCGACGCGGACATGATTTACGAGAAAGGCGTTGCCGCGGCGATGCCCCGGTAACGCGGCGACCGCGGCATCGCTGGCCGGCAGGGCGTCTGAGAGTGTTGCGTCGAACGCGGCCAGCTTTGCCCCAGCCACCGGTGCCTCGCGCCCGGTAATCGCGTACGGCTATTTAGCGGGATTTGATACGCGGAGACTTGTCCGGTGATTGGCAGTGGTTAAGATTCAACCGACCAAAGGACTCCCATGCCGTCGCCCGAAAAGGATTTCAAGGTATCGCGACCAGCCGATGCGAGCGAAAGCGATCTGCAACCGCCGCAGCCACCTGCCCTCGACGCGGGTCTGTCGCTCGAAGACCTGAACGCCGCGTTTGCCGGCATGATGTCGGGCGGCCACGATCCCTACAGCGAAGCCCCGCCGGCCACCATGGACCCGTCGGCGTCGGAAATACTCGATGCCGCCGCCGCAGGCGCCGAGCGAGACGACGACGCCTGCTGCGAGATCACGCCGGCGACCATTTTGGAGGCGATGTTGTTTGTCGGCAGTGCCGCGGGCGAGCCGCTCTCCAGCCAACAGGTGGCTGGGATGATGCGCGGGGTGCGTCCCACCGAGATCGACGACTTGGTTCGTGACTTGAACGAGCGTTACCAGGCCGACGGCCGACCTTATTGCATCGAGAACCGCGGTCGTGGCTATCGTCTGGCACTGCGCGAGCAATTTGCGCCGCTTGTCGACAAGTTTTACGGCCGCAACCGTCAGGCACGGCTCTCGGCGGGCGCGATCGAAGTGCTTTCCCTGATTGCCTACAACCGGGCTGAAACGGCCGACGAGCTGGCGCGGCTGCGCGGCCGCCCCAGCGGGGCCATCCTATCGCAGCTCGTTCGCCGGCAGCTCTTACGGATTGAACGCGACGCCAACGACCGCCGCCTCGTCCGTTATTACACCACTCCCCGTTTCCTCGCGCTACTCGGCGTTCAGAGCCTCGACGACCTTCCCCGCAGCCAGGACGTGGAGCGACGATGACGAATGGCTCGGTCGTTTAACCGGCGGGCCAACGGCCCCCGCGAGGCGAATCTCGCGCGGGCCGTTGGCCCTGCGGTTAAACGATATGAGTGCTTCATCTTCCTGGCAGCATCCCCCGCGGCCGAAATCGCATGAGCGCGATCAAGAGAGCGCCAAAAATCAGCATCCGCCAATTGCTGAAGACGAGTAACGGGCTGTCGTCGGCAAGTTGCCAACTTTGAACGTAATGGTCAAGCCACGGCGCGACGAGATTGTCGAAGCCGAGCACGAGAAACGTTCCGGCAACGGCGCCGCGGACACTTCCTAGCCCGCCGACAAGGATGGCGCAGAGCATGATTGCCGAGCGGTTGAAGTCATAGGCGTCGGGGCTGGCGGTGCTGGTGATCTTGAAGGCGTAGAGCGAACCGGCCATGCCCGCCAGCCCTGAACCGAGGGCCAATGCCGAGAGTTTTGCCCGAGCGACGTTGATGCCGAGGCAGGCGGCGGCCAGCTCGTCGTCGCGAACGGCCCGCCACCGGCGCCCCAACCACGAATCGTCGATCCGCCAGACGACCGCGGCTACAGCGAGCAGCATGCCGAGATCGAGCCAGTAGAACAGCCGGTATTCCAGCGCGAATTCGCTACCGATCCCGATCCAGCCCAACGCATGAGCGAGCCAGCCGGGAAGCGCCGGTGGTGGAATCGGATTGAGCGCTCGTGTGCCGCCGGTGATTTCCTCCAGGTTACGTAACGAAAAACGCACGACCTCGCCAAAGGCCAGCGTGACCAGTGCAAAGTAATCGCCGCGCAGGCGCAAAAGCGGCGCGCCGATCATCGTGCCGGCCAGCGTGGCGGCAAGCGTCGAGGCCGCCAGCGAGAACCAAAAGCCGCAGCCGAAGGGATTGGCGGGCACGGTCAGAATGCCGGTCGTATAAGCCCCGATGCCGAACAGCGCCGCGATGCCGAGATGAAACATCCCCGCCGAGCCGACAATCACGTTCAGGCCAATCGCCAGGATGGCGAAGATAAACAGATTCGTCATTTGGCTGCCGACGGCCGGATCGCGATAGAGGATCCATCCGTAGACGAAGACCGCCAGCGCGGCGGCAACGGTGGACCAAGGGAACGGCTTCATACCTTTTCTCGCACGCGGCTGCCGAGCAATCCTTGCGGCCGAAAAACGAGCACCAGAATGAGAATGGCAAACACGGCCGCACTGGTCCAGCGCTCGCCGAGGTAGGCGCTGCCGAGTGACCGCACCAGCCCGATCACCAGGCCGCCGAGCATGGCGCCCGATAGATTGCCGATACCGCCCAACACCGCGGCCGTAAAGGCATATAGGCCGTTCTGAAAGCCCATCTGGTAACTGATCGTGTTGATGTACAGCGAGTAGGTCACGCTTGCGATTCCGGCCAGGCCACCTCCTAAAGCGAAGGTCACTGCGATCACGCGTTCGACCGGAATACCGACGAGCTGGGCGGCGAGCGGATCCTGGGCCGTCGCCCGCATGGCCTTACCAAAACGAGTCCACTTGACCAGCGCGGTCAACGCGAGCATCGTGGGCGCGGCGATTGACACCACGAGTATGTCTTTGAGAGTGAATTGAGCGGCGCCGTTGCCCGGCAAACTCGTTCGCGGAATAAGGTCCGGAAAACTCACATCGGCAGGACCGAGCCAGAACAGACCAAGGTTCATCAGTACGAAGGAGGCGCCGATTGCCGAAACGAGTGGGGCTAATCGAGGGGCGGCGCGTAGTGGCCGATAAACCACGAGGTAGAGCAAGAGATTCACGGCGGCGCAAAACGCTGCCGCGGCAGCGAGCAGGACCAAGAGTCCGCCGCCCACGGCCATCGTCGCGGCATTTTCAAGACCCATTGCCGCCACCAGCGTCAGCGCCAACGCCGAGCCGAGCATGAACACGTCGCCATGGGCGAAGTTAATCAGCTCGACGATGCCATAGACCATCGTGTAGCCTAAGGCAATCAAGGCGAACAGCGACCCGTTGGCCAGGCCGATGAGAATGTGTTCGAGCATTGCGGTGAATTCAAAAAAAGTCGCTCCGCGACAAACCACAGCGGCGATAAATCGCCGCACTCCAAAGAGTTGCGTTGACGCGAACGAAGCCCGACTACTATAATCGCCAGCGGTTGATTCCCGTCAGAATAACGTGTTTTCACGCAGCAGAAAGGACCAGCATGGCTACCGCCTCAACTAGTGGAATCCACGAAGACATCACTCGTTGCATCGGCAATACGCCGTTGGTCCGCTTCGGCCGGCTTGCCGAGGGATGCGTCGCGACCGTCGCCGCCAAGGTCGAAAACATGAATCCGCTCTGGAGCGTGAAAGACCGCATCGCCGCCGCCATGATCGACGCGGCCGAACGCGATGGCAAAATCAAGCCGGATACCGTCGTCATCGAGCCCACCAGCGGCAACACGGGCATCGGCCTGGCCTACGTATGTGCCGCCCGCGGCTACAAGCTGAAGGTGACCATGCCCGAGAGCATGAGTCTCGAACGTCGACGCATGCTCAAGGCCCTGGGGGCAGAAGTGGTGCTCACGCCGGCCGCCGAAGGCATGCCCGGCGCCGTCCGCAAGGCGGAAGAAATGCTGGCGGAGAACAAGAATTACTTCATGCCGCAGCAGTTCAATAACCCGGCCAACCCCGAAGTTCACCGCAAAACCACGGCCGAAGAAATCTGGCGCGATACCGAGGGGGCGATCGACATCTTCGTTTCGGCTGTCGGCACGGGCGGTACCATCACTGGCGTGAGCGAAGTGCTGAAGAAGCGAAAGCCTAGCTTGCAGGTGGTGGCCGTCGAGCCGGTCAACAGCCCGGTGATCACACAGAAGCGGGCGGGCGAGCCGCTCAAGCCGGGCAAGCACACCATTCAGGGCATCGGCGCCGGTTTTATTCCCAAGGTGCTGAACGTCAACGTCATCGACGAAGTGGTGCAGGTAACCGACGACGACGCGGCCGAAACGACCCGCAACATGGCCCGCTTGGAAGGGTTAATGTGCGGCATCAGCTCGGGCGCCGCGGCTTGGGCGGCACTCAAGGTCGCCCGCCAGCAGGAGCACGCGGGCAAACTGATCGTCGTCGTTCTACCCGACATTGGCGAGCGGTATTTGTCGACCAAACTTTATCCCGAATGAGTCTGTTGCCTTTGGCACATACCCTTCGTTCGCTTAGCGTGCTTCTGTTCCGACTGTTAAAGTAGCAGGCACGCTCCGCCGTGCCGTTGCCTTGGGCCGCTCGACGTCGCCTTTTCGGCGCCGCCTGCTCCGTACTTCCATTTTCCCTTTTGACTTTTGTATTTTGCAATTTGACTCCTCCGTTCGTCGCCAGGCGCTCTGGTGCTTCCCGCTGTGCTTCGCTTCCAGCCTTTTTGGCCACCCTCCCGACCTCGCGGAAATCCAACATCAGCCACGGATCAAACACGGATCGAACACCGCTTCGTGTCGCGTCCGAAACATCGTGACAGCATTGCCTCGGCGGCGATCGTCAGTCGGCACGTGGGGCACGGCGAAAATGCCCGCCCCGGCCGAGTTTATCTCGGTCGAGCGGATGATTCACCGCCAGAAAGCGCCCACACCACCGCGTCCTTTCCCGCGTGGTTGGCCGCCGCGAAGCGGCGGCCAACCACGCGGGGAAGACCGACGGGGAGAAAGGGGGGACGCACCCTGGCGTTCAATCACCGCCCCACCGGCGTAAAGCCGGATGGTGGCGGGGTGACGAGCGTCAGATTGTGGACCAAGGCGACCGCGGCGATCATCAAGTCTGCTGTTGGCACAGAGATGAATCGGTGAGCAAGCCCGGCGGGGTGGCGAAAATGTGCCGCACAAATGTTGGTATCCAGAAGATGGCTCATGCGTCGAGTTGCGGCCGTCGCTCGAGTTTTCGCTCTCGTTGAATCCTTTCCATGACCTCGTCCATCTCGGGATGGCCGGCCCAGCCGCCAGCCGAGCGGCGAATTCCGTCGCCCCATTGCGCGGCGGGTTCGATTGTCCGCACCTTCACCTCGACGCGTTCGCCTTCCGCGACGCCGAGGTCGTCATCGAGCTGGATCGTTTTGCCATGCACGACGCCTTGAACCGTTTTGACCATCGCTGTCACTCCTCGCGACCGTACCTCGGGTGCCTCTTCACAAATATGGCACACCGTCCGGCTCGCCTCAAGGCAAGAGATCTGCCGGCCTGTATCAGTTCGCGGTGCCGGTCCGCCTGGTCGCGGGTGGCGCGGTCAGCGGTTTTTCCGGCCCTGTTCGATCCTGGCACGAATCACAGTTATCCGCGGCAAAGACGTGATCATCACGCCCTGACTGGCTCCAACGCTTCGCGCGAGATCATTATCGGCAAACCGAGCGCCACGGGCGAGCCGGAAAGCCAGCTTCGTGCGCCGCTGGAAGAGCTGTTCGGCGCTCTTGCCGAGCTGTGCGGCTTCAAACGAGAGTGGGTCACTGCGGTGGGCGAATCGTCGCTGTCGACACTCAGCCCCGGCCAGATCACGCGATGCTGCGAAACGTGCTCGTTGGTTTCGTCGAGGTCAAGGCGACCGGCAATGGCGCCGATCCACGCCTGTGCGCCACCTCGCGAATTCCACTGCCCGCTGCTAAAATACAGTCGTGTTCATAAAGGTCTAGGCCCACGAGAGAAACGTGATGATGGGAGCCCAGCCACGGTACAGCAAAGAGGAACATGCCCGGCGCGGCACAGCTATTTACGAAAATCGCATCGGCCCGCAGGTGGAGGCCGGCAATCGCGGCAAAGTCGTGGCGATTGATGTCGATACCGAAGACTTCGAGGTCGCGGAAGATACCTTGGCTGCTTCCCAACGGTTGCTGGTCCGCCACCCGGACGCGCAAATCTGGTGCGTCCGCATCGGCTACCCGGCCGTGCATCGTTTCGGCCCGCGCGTGCGGGCGGCGCCACAATGATGACAGTCGAAGTGGAAGCTTGCGAGGCTCAGCCATTACTTGGCATGGCCTTAATGCAAGGCTCGGAGTTGCGCGTGCAGGTATTATCCGGCGGTCGCGTAACGATCACCGCGCTGCCTTGAGCGGCTGGGGCGTGAGGCGCGATCCTATGCTCGATGACGCCATCGCCGCCATCGCGGGCAATAGCATCGCGGAACTGGCAGCGGCGGCGACGCCGCGGACGAGCCCACGCTTGATCTCGGCGAA
>DASSFG010000236.1:0-3248 GCA_035694685.1 Pirellulales bacterium | reverse complement strand
GTGTTGTGCCTGCAATGGTGAAGACGGCTGGGAAGCGATTCATCGCGACCCTCCCGACTTGCTCGTCACCGACTATCAAATGCCCAAGCTCAACGGCCTCGAGTTGATCGAGCGACTGCGGCAACGGCCTGAAACGAGTCGTTTGCCCGTCATCGTGCTGAGCGCCAAGGGCTTTGAGCTCTCGTCTCAAGACCTGACCGCGCGTTGGGGCGTGTTGGCAGTGCTCGACAAGCCGTTCAGCCCGAAAGAATTGCTGCGCCTGGTGGAAACCGGCATCGCGGAAACTGCGGCGTTGGCTACCTAGCCCATCCTCCGTGAGTGCTGCCGCGGGCGCTTAACCGAGCATCAAGACGTTGCGACGCGTGCGGCGTTCGGCACGCAATCGGGCCCGGCGGCGTGTTTCGCTCGGTTTTTCGTAATATTCTTTCCGCCGCATCTCCTTCTTAATACCACTGCGTTCGACCAGCTTACGGAAACGACGAACAGCTTCTTGAATCGACTCGCGTTCCCGCACGTTCAACTTGACCACAAATCCTCCTTCGCTAAACCCTGGGGGTAGACAAAAACACAAGAACCAAAGCCTCTCTTCTATGTCGGCATTGGGGAACCGGTCAGTATAGTCAACTTGTGGGGGCGTTGTCCATGCCGCTCTTAGCGTCGAGAGCCGCGTGGCCGCTGAGGGCGGCCCGTAGGACGTGCGGATTTGGAGCGAGTGGAGGGCGGAGGGGCCGGCGACGTGTGCGGGTTGTCGGCCTTGCCGAGCAACTCGAATAAAAAACGGCTGGGAGTGGTCGGCCGACTCTTGCCCCATTTGTTGCGGTTGAGCGCCAGCGTCAAAGTCAGCCGGTCTTGTGCCCGTGTGACGCCCACGTAACACAACCGCCGCTCTTCATCGACCGCCGTTCCTTCGGCGTCGATGGAGCGATGGTGCGGCAAAATGCCTTCTTCCATGCCGACCAGGTACACCTGCGGAAACTCCAGTCCCTTGGCACTGTGCAGCGTCATCAACACGACCGCATTCTTGGCAAGTTGCGATTCTTTGTCCTGCTGATCGTCGCGGCCCACGAGCGCCACGTCTTCCAGAAAACCGGCCAAGGTCGGCGCCTCCGCCCGCTGCTGATAGCTGCCCAGCGAGTTGACGACTTCCTCGACCGTATTCCAACGGGCAAGCTGCTCGGCCGGCTCCTTATATTGCCGATTGATCTCCGCCTGATAACCGATGGTATGAATCAACCCCGCCGCCACGTCGACGATCGGCTGCTGGTTTAATCGCTGCTGAAACTCCTGAATCAAGCCGACAAACTGCCCAACCGCCTTCTTCGCCGCGTCGGGCAAGCCTTCCACGTCGTCGGCGTGCAACAAGATGTCCCACAGCGGCCGGCCTTGCGAGACCGCCTTCGCCAGCAGCGTCTCGACGGCCCGCTGGCCAATGCCGCGCGGCGGCGTATTGACGATCCGCAACAACGATACTTCGTCGCGCGGCTGAACGAGCAGGCGCAAGTAAGCCAGAATGTCGCGGACTTCCTTGCGGTCGTAGAACGACATGCCGCCGATGAGCGTGTACGGCAATTTCGCGCGACGCAGTTCCTGCTCGAAGGCCCGCGGCTGCTCGTTGGTGCGAAACAGGATGGCGAAGTCGCGAGGTTGAGCAATGCGGCGGAAAACTTGTGAGTTGATTTCTTCGATCACCTGGTTGGCCTCGGTGGCCTCATCGGGATATTGCAGCACGCGCGGCGCCTCGCCCTCTTCGCGGAAGGCCCGCAATACTTTTTCGTGACGTTCGCGATTGAAGGCAATCAGCCGGTTGGCCATGCCCAGGATGGCGGCGGTCGAGCGATAGTTTTCTTCGAGCCGCACGACTTTGGCTTCGGGCCAGTCACGTTTGAAGCGGAGGATGTGGGCGACTTCCGCCCCGCGCCAACCGTAGATCGACTGATCGTCGTCGCCCACCACGCACAAATTGCGGTGCGGCGTGGCCAGGGCCTTGACGATGCGGTACTGAGCGCCGTTGGTGTCCTGATATTCGTCAATCAGCAAATGGTCGAAGCGGCCGGCCTCGGCGGCGAGCACGTCGCCGTGCTTGGCGAACAGCTCTTCGGTGCAGAGCAGCAGGTCGTCGAAATCGACGGCGCCGGCGGTCTTCAAGGCGCGTTGATAGCGGCGGTAGGCCATGGCGGCCAGGTGTTCTTTGTCGCTGGCGGCCACCGATGCGGCCTCGGGCGGACGAATGGCGGCGGTTTTCCAGCGGCTGATGATGTTGACCAGGTCGCTCGGCCGCAAGAGAGCACCATCGACGCGGAGGTCGCGCAGGGCGGCCCGGGCGACGCTTTCCTGGTCACCGCGGTCGTAGATGGCGAACTGAGCCGGGTAGCCGAGCCGCGTGATATGCCGCTTGAGAATCCGCACGCAAAGCGAATGGAAGGTCGAGATCTCCGGCCGCTTGTCGCCTTTGCGTCGTTTGCCCAGCAGGCTGGCGGCGCGATCTTGCATCTCGCCGGCAGCTTTGTTGGTAAAGGTGACGGCCAGAATGCGGTCGGGCCGCGTGCGATGCTTGATCAACTCGGCAATGCGGAACGTGACGACGCGGGTTTTGCCGGTGCCCGCCCCGGCCAGCACCAAGAGCGGGCCGGCCAGCGTCTGCACCGCGTCACGTTGAGCGTCGTTCAATCCAGCCATAGCGAGCCGAGAATGTTAGCCATTCGCCGGCGCTCTGGCAACCGCCCTTTGCCGCCGGGCGATCGCCACGTTACCGCAGTTCATACCAAACCGAGGTCAAAACCTGTTTTTTTTTGAAACTTCTGAATCTGCTTGATGGTCTTCGGCTCGAACTTGAAACCGAGAAGAGACCGAGCCGCGTCAGGATGCGAATCCGCGAGCGCGCGGGAGAGCACCTCGTCGAGAATGTCCGCTTCGGAGATGGTTGCCAAAGCAAGCGCGTGGAGCGTGGTGGTTTGGCTTGGCTTATATCGTCGGCTTTACGATTTGCGCCGCGACTCCAGAAGGGCGACAAACTCGGCGTGCTCCCGCGAAGCAGTGCCCTGCTGCACAACCAGAAAGACACGCGCAAAATCCCATTTCACCAGCGCTAAGGGATCGAGCCACAAGCCCGGAAACACTTTGCTTTTGAAAAGGCCGGAGTTGTCCGGTAGCAGCGGCTCATAATTTCCGCCGACCAGGCAGAACCAATCGACCTGCTCGTCGAGCACGCGCCAAACAACGTATTCGCAGATGCCTTGGCGGCGATAGAC
>DASSFG010000235.1:0-2885 GCA_035694685.1 Pirellulales bacterium | reverse complement strand
CGCAGACCAAATACCGTCATTCGGATTTCGTTATTCTTTCGTCATTCGTCATTAGGCATTCGTCATTATCACGTCTACATCACGTCTACCTTCCCGCTAGGCGCAGTTCGATGTGAAACTCGCTGCCTTGGCCGGACGTGGAGGAGGCCCAGACGCGCCCGCCTTGCTGCATCACGAGGTTCTTCGTGAAGTAGAGGCCCAGGCCGGAACCAGGCAGGTCTTTGTGCATCGCTAAACGGCGAAAGGGCACGAAGACGCGCTCGAGATCTTCCGGCGGAATACCGGGTCCGTTGTCGGACACAATCAGCTCGCAACGGTCGCTGTGAACCTCGGGCCGGACCGTCACGTGGCCCGGCCGACGCTCGATAAAACGCAGGGCGTTGGCGAGAATGTGAGAGAAAGCCTCGCGGAGCAGTACCTTACTGCCGCGCACGCGCGGCAGCGGGCCCAACGCTTTGACCTCGATGCCGCTCTGCGCCAGCTTGGGCCGCACGCTTTCCACCGCTTCGTCCCAGGCTTCCTGGCTTGAAAACGGTTCGTCGGAATCACCCGCCTCGACCGAAACCGCCGAGGCCAACAGCTCGTCGATCATCCGGCTCATGCGGAACGTGCGGTCCTTGGCCGCCGATACCAACTCGCGCGCGCCCTCGGGCATTTGCCCACCAAACTCATCGAGCGCTTCATCGCAAAGGTTTGCCACGGTCGCCAGCGGCGTCTTCAGGTCGTGCGAGGTGAGCCGCGCAAACTGGCGTAGCTCCGAATTGGCCCGCCAATACATGTCGAGCGCCTGCCGCAGATTCTGAGTCGCCTGAGCAAAATAGGCGTCGAGCGTCAGGCCAACGTCTAAGAGAATCGCCTTGAGCAACGATTGCGCGTGTGTTTTGAACGTTTCCGTGTCGCCGGCGTGCTTCTCGGCCATCCGCTCAAAGCTGTATTGCACGTACTGGTTGTAGGCGCCCAGAAAGTATTGCGGCTCGAGGCCGATTTCCGCGTGCGCTAAGCCCACCTTGCGCCGGCGGGCAAAGAACTCATCGTCCCAATTGGCTTCGAGCGCCGATTCCAGGTGCCCGTGCTGCGCTCGCTTCAACCAGCTCACGATATCGGGCGATTGCAGAAAGCGGGCAGTCTCGTTGAACGAGAGCAGGTGCCGATAAAAAACTTCGACGAATTCGTCGGCCCAGCGGCGAAAGTCGACGAGCATCGCGCGCAGCCGCTCGGCATCCGCCTCACCCAATTGCAAGAATTCGAGCCGGCGGTGGGGATCGGCCGCCGCTGTGCCTTCCGGCTCGGCAAATTCTGCCGGCGACGCATGGCCTGGTTCACTAGGCATCCATCCGTCCAATCATCTCAAACGCGACACAGTTCTCGCGAGCGTTCCGCCGGCAGCGTAGGCCATTAAAGTAGCTCGCTCACGGCGATGCTGAACTCGCAGCCATCAAGCACGATCGACACGGAGTCGTCCCTTCCATAAAACTGGCTGGCGCCGTACCCAGCGGCTGCGTCGGCTCCCGACGGCTCGCTGTACACTTCAATCTGCCGGTCCACCAGGTTAACGACCCAATAGGACGGCAGATTTGCGTTGGCATAAATCCGGCCTTTATCGTGCCGATCGCGCGCGAGCGAAGTATCGGCGACCTCGATTACCAAGCCTACGTCCGCGGCGAAAGGATGGCGTCCCTCGTAGTCCGCCGACGAACCGCGGACGATTGCAAAGTCAGGTTCCGGTTCACTGTCGCTTAGCGTGATCGCGGACTGCACGCGCAAGTCCCAGCCGGTGGGCAGCGCCCTCAGCAACGGCCTCAACATGCGTTGGATCGTGCTGTCGTGAGGCGGATTGTGTGGCATCTTCAGCACCACGTAGTTCTCGAGCAATTCCACCCGGTCGTCCGACGTAAGCGCGCCCGAAGCGACCATCCGCTGATAGCTTGCCACCGAGAACCGAGCAAGTGAGGCGTCGTGGCCGTAGGTCAGGGGTGTCGCGGCGATGGCCATGCTAGAATAAAACACAAGGACGAAAGAGGGTACACTCAATTTTCTGCCGCGCGCGAGAACACTGTCAAGTCTATTCCCACTGCTGATACAACGGCAAATGGCGATAGTACACTTCGAGCATCAATAGCCGCAGGGAGGTGGTATAGAGACGCCCGCCGGCTTGCTCCCAACCGTCGTGCGGATCCCAGGTGCCCGATTGGTGCCCGTCTTTGATCTGCGACGAGACGAGGAGGTCGCGTAGCCGCTCATTCCACGCCGTCCAATAATGGCCCTGCATGTGATACATGACCTGCGTGGCGTAGTACCAGTAGTAGCTCGACTCTTGCCCGGCCTGGGGCAAACGCTCGCTTAAAAAATTGGCGGCGGCCAGTACGGCGGGGTCGTTGCGGCGAGCACCCAAGAATTGGCGGCACAGCAGCCCCTCGGCCGTCATCGCCGGACTATCGCCCGGCCCTTGGTAGCCGAAGCGGCCGAGCGAACCCCCCATGCCTGACGCGCTGGTCAGCCATTTGCTCGCCAGGTCAAGCGTGGCCTTGGGCACATCGAGACCGGCCATTTCACCGCTTTTGAGCGCCATGACCTGCCAGCCGACCACCGAGGTGTCCCCCGGCTCGCCCGGCTGATAACGCCAGCCGCCGGTGCTTTTGTTCTGGGCAGATGCAATAAAGTTCAGCGCCCGCTGGGCAGGCTCCCGCAACCGTTCGTCGTGGCTCATGCCGTAGGCTTCGCAGATCGCGATGCTGGCGATGCCGTGGCTATACATGAGCGCATTGCCCGAACCCTCGGTAAACAAGTTTCCATCGGGCTTCTGGTGCTCGACCAGCCAGGCAATCGCCTTGCCGACGACGGCTTGATGATCGCCGACCGAATGCGTGTGACCACTGCCGAGAAAG
>DASSFG010000234.1:0-13500 GCA_035694685.1 Pirellulales bacterium | reverse complement strand
GCTGCATCCCGTTCTATGGTGGCCTCGTTAATCCTCGCCACGATTCTATTTCGTTCTGCCAGAATCTCCGCGCGCCGCGAGTAAATGAGCCGCAACCGCGCCAGACGGTCTTCCGCTGGGGAATTGGTTGAACTGGGCGAGGCGATCTCTTGCCTCGTGATCTTCTGTGGAGCGTTTGGTCCTGACGCCACCCTGTTCGGAACGGAATCCGCTAGCGGATCATCGAGTTTGCCGAGACCGATTTTCGATAGTGCGGACGATTTCCCGTCGCCAGGACCAGGATCTGGTCCTGCATTGATTTCCGCGTGGCCCGGCTCGTCATGGCTGGGGGCGGCAGGGGCCATGTTCACTCGGTTTATTTCTTCATTCGTGTCTTCTTGGGCAGGGCCCGACGGCGAACCTCGTAATTCGCTGTTCTCGTCCGCATTGACTGAACCTGCGTTGTCCGCACCAGGCGTGGACTTCTTCTCCGGTTGAATTTCTGGAGCGGCTGGCTGCGGTTGTTCGTCTGGGGCATCAAGTTGTACTGCTGCTGAATCTGCTGCGTTGGCATCGGATGCGAATTTCGTCTCGGCTTGAGTTTGCGAAACCGCCGGCTGCGTTTGTTTGTCTGTAGGAGTAGATTGTGGGGCTGACGAACCGGGTGGCGGTTGCTGACTTGCAACAGGCGAAACATTCCCCGCTGGCAAAACGGCGACGTTTGCTTGCGGTTGCGGCAAAAGAAACCAACACGCAGTTACCGAAACCACGGCGGTAACCGACGCGGCGATGATAGCTGGCGTCCATCGAGATACTGGCGAGACTGGCACCAACGGCGCGGTAACTTCGCCATCGTTCTTCGATTGACGCGGCGTCGCAGTTACTTCCGCCAGGACAGGAACCTCGCTTGCGCACTTCCACTCGCCGGTCGATGTTTCACGTACAACATCGTGAGCTAGGAGCTGGCCGTTCTTCGCCAGACCCAGCAGATCGTCAAACGTCATTGGCCCCAGTTCCTGCCCCATCAAAAGGCAGTACCAACTTGGCGGCGTGGGGCGGTTGCGGACGGGTTGCGCAACCGCATCGGACGACGATGGTCGAATCGACTCATCGTCCGCTGGAACGAAGTGCTTGCCGCATCGCGGGCAAACTACCGGGTGATCGACACTTGTCTCTGGCGCTTCAATTCTGGCATGGCAATCGGGACAACGAATACCGCGCTTCACAGCCCAACCTCCCTTCATACCGATTATGAGCGGGACGGAAAAACCATTCGAGCATTTTCAATTCATGGCACTAGGAAATCAAGCCCCCGAGCAGGCAAGGTCCGACGTTCGTTGCCGCGCCGCATCACCATCGCGATCGAAAAGTCCTCCTGCAAGGGAACCATGGACAATCATACGTTTAGCCAAAGACGAGGCGGTACAAATAGAAGGCCACGCCCGCCAGCAGTATCGTGGCGGGCAAAGTGAGCACCCAGGCCCAGACGATTTTCTTAATCGAGTCCATCTGTACGCCGGCCCGGTTCGCCACCATCGTGCCGGCCACCGCCGACGAGAGCACGTGTGTGGTGCTGACCGGAAAGCCAAGGCCGTCGGCAATGCCGATCGTCGACATGGCCACCAACTCGGCACACGCGCCTTGCCCGTAACTGAGGTGCATCTTGCCGATTTTCTCCCCCACCGTCACGACGATGCGTTTCCAACCGATGGTCGTGCCGACACCCAGCGACGAAGCGACCATCAGCAGCACCCATGTCGGCGCATATTCGGTGGGAGCCGTAAGCTGCCGCCTCAGCTCGCGCATTCGCTGGAGATCGTCGTCGGACAATGCGGGGTCGCGCTGTTGCAGCCGATGCCGCACTGCCGAGTCCAGCTCGAGCAGCGCATCACGCAACTCCCAGCGGCGGGCGACGCTTAGTTCGTCGTACGACTGCACATCGGCTAGCAAGCGAGACACCTGGTCTGCTTCGCGCTGTTCGGCTTGGCGTTTGTTCCCCGGTTTGTCAAGCAGGGCCACCAAGCCGGCGGCGGCGTTGCGAGTGGCCTCGATTTGCTCCCGGCCATCGCTCAGGTTCAGCACGTAATGGGCGGGCAACAACCCGATCAAAATCAGCATGACGATGCCCACTCCCTTCTGGCCGTCGTTGGAGCCATGCGCAAAGCTCACGCCGGTGCAAGTCAAAACCAAAATGGCTCGGACCCAGCCGGGCGGAGGCTGTCCATCGACCGGCGCCTCGTAGAGCTGCGGCTGGCGGATCAGCCGCCTGGACAACAGCAGCAGTGCCATAGCGAGTCCAAATCCCAGCAGCGGCGAAATCAACAGCGAGAGGCCAACTTCCGCCGCTTTGTGCCAGTTGACACCCGCGCCAAATCGTTGGCCGGCCGCCAGGCTATTAGCCAGCCCGACCCCGATGATCGAACCGATGAGGGCGTGCGAGCTCGATGCCGGCAAGCCCAGATACCAGGTGCCCAGGTTCCAGGTGATGGCGGCACCCAACAGCGAAAAGACCATCGCCAGGCCGCGATCCGCGTCGACGTTTACCAGCAAATCCACGGGCAGTAAGTGAACGATGGTGAAGGCCACCGCCAAACCGCCGAAATAGACGCCAAAGAAGTTGCAGATGCCCGACCAGATGACGGCCACCAGCGGCCGTAGCGTGTTGGTGTAAATCACGGTGGCCACGGCGTTGGCCGTATCGTGAAACCCATTCACGGCTTCGAAGATACAGACTGCGGCAAGAGCAATGCCGACAAAGAGCCAACTTCCTACGTCAGCGACGTCTGGATGGACCCACGGCATCTCTTGAAGCCTCCGGCGGGGCAAATTTCGTTGTTTGGCGAACGAAGCGATGTTAGCCTGGAATTGACCCGCTTACAAACCGCTCATCGAAGGTTCGCCATGCATCCGACACTTTCTGAAGGCAATCCGGTGCGAGTTATCAGCAGACATCTGTTGTTCGCCGCCATCGGAGGTTTCTTGGGCTTCCCGCCGGCACATGGTCAGGATGCCCCGCCCAGGCCCAGAAAAGTGGCCGATGCCTTGTCGCAGCCGATCGACCTGTCGGCGGTTGAACGTCCGCTGGCCGAAGTGATCGTGGCGCTGGAGCGGCGCTTGCAGGTGCCGATTTTTTTCGACAACGACCTCGTGCCGGGCAGCGCCGCCTATGGGCAGCCCACGGTCACGTGTGATTTTGAAGGCGTGCCCTTCGGCAAGGCGCTGCGAGACATTCTGATGAGCGTCGACCTGGATTACGTGACGCGTGACAGCGGCCTGTTGATCGTCACGCGCGAAAAGGCCCGGCTGTTTCAACGCTGGCCCAGCGGGTCGATTAGATCGGCCAATGAAGCGCGCATCACGGCGGCCTTGGAGCAGTCCACCGATCTCGACTTCGTCGAGCAGCCGCTGTCGGACGTGGCGAACTTTCTCGAACAACGTCATGGCATCAAGATTCAGCTTGATGCCAAGGCGTTGCAGACCGTCAGCGTGGGCAGCGACACACCGGTCAGCTTGAGCGTCAAAGACATCTCCTTGGAGTCGGCCTTGGATCTGATTTTGAGCAGCCTGGAGCTGACGTGGGTCGTGCGCGACGAGGTCTTATGGATCACCAGCAAAGAGGCCGCGGAGCGCCTGATTGAGACGCGCGTCTACCCGGTTTACGATCTGGTGATGACGCCGCCCGGGCAACTCCCGCCGGTCGACGGGCCGGACTACGATGCCTTAATCGAAACCTTGTCCGAGGCGGCCGTCGCCGAAGAAAGCGCCTCGGGGCCCATTCGCATCTACAAGCCTGCTGGCGCGCTGATTGTGACGCGCTCGCTCGCGGCCCACCGACGGATTGAAAAACTGCTCGCCGGCCTGCGCCGCGCCAAAGCCGGACAGACCGTCGAGCAAGCGCACTGACTTGGCGTTGGACCATCGGAGTTCGCGCGGCGCTTCGCGCGTGAGGTGGATCGCTGCGCGGCGGCGACAGCCTTTGGAGTGCGGCGATTTATCGCCGCTTTTGTCGGTCATGGAGCGACCTTTCTTTCGTCGTGTCAGTTCTTGACCGCCGGCCGACGCATCAAAAGAAAGCGGCTTCGCCGCAAGCCAAAGCGGCGATAAATCGCCGCACTCCAAAGAGTTGCGACGCCTTCCGTGCGGTGGACCATGGTCAACTACGTCATGCAAGCCGTCGCGGGTCGCAATGACCAGCGGAGCGTGACGGGTTCGGCGGGCGAAGTGACGAGATCGCTGGAATTCGCATAGCGCTGGGCGATGATGGAACGGCCCACCGCTTCAACTTCCAGCGATTGCCCGCCAAAGGGCCACGGGGAGACTTCCAGCGCATAAGGACCGCCGTTTGGACTGAAGGTAACGCTCTCTGTGTCGGGGGGATGAAACGTTTCTGCTTCGCTGCGCTCGGCGCAGCAGAGCCAGAGGCTCAAAGCGTCGAATGTTTGCAGCCAAGCCACGGCACGCTCGGCCGCAACCTGGCCCTCCTCCTGGTTGTCATGATGCCGCCATTTGTCGAGAAATCGCTCGCGATCACTTCGTTGTTCCTGCAAAAAACCTTGCGCCAACCGTTCGAGAGTGGAATCGGACTTCCAGCGAGAATTAAAACGTTCCAAGAGCGCGGAGAAATGCCCGCTCACCATGTAGGCGGCCAGCGGTCCGAATTGCTCTGCTCGTGCGATCGACTCGCGCCATATCGCCAGCGAATCGGGCAAGGGCGTTTCGGTGAAGTCGAGCGGGCGGCCACTTTTAGGATCAACCTTGGGTGAGACTTCCCAGGCCGACCAGCCGTCGTCGTGGTGAGCGATGGCCGCCACAAGCTCGTCGCGTGGCAAGCCGGCAAACCTATCCTCATCCCAGGCTTCGGCCAAGGCGCCCGATAGCCGCGCGTGTTCGACCTGCGAAATCAGCGTCCAACGCTGCGTGCCTACAGAACGACGAATCATGCTCGTTCACCGTTTCCTTTTTCTTCTGTTAGGTGGGACAAGCAAACTCGCGCCTCGCCCAGCCACCAAACCAACTTACTTCCCCGCTCCCCCTTAACCTTTCACCTTTCACTTTAAACTTTCACTTTCCACTTTCCGCTTTCACTTTCCATGCTCACCTCCGCAATTCTCACACCGAAGCAGCTTATCGTCGGTCTACTGCGTAAGGCTGCGGGTCGATGTGCGGCGTCCGGCCGCACAGCATTTCCGCAACCAGTCGGCCCGTGGCCGGCGACATGGAAACGCCCAGCATGCCATGTCCCGCGGCCAGGAAGAGGTTGTCGACCCCCGGCGCCGCCCCAATATAAGGCAGCCCGTCGGGCGTCATGGGCCGCCAGCCATACCACTCTTCGAGCACCGGCTCCGTCGAGGGCTCGCGCAGGTAAACCGCCGCGCCGTCCCGCAGCAGCCGCAAGCGGTCGGGAGACAGGCTGGCGTCGTAACCGGTGAACTCCATCGTCGAGCCAATGCGGTAGGCGCTCGCAAATGGCGTGATCGCCACGCGATGTTCTTCAAACAGCATCGGCAGCCACGGGCAAACCGCGGGCCGTGGCATCGTCAATGAATATCCCTTGCCGGGCTGAATAGCCGGCGAACAGCGCAGCATGCGGCGAAGCTGCGGCGTCCACGCCCCCGTGCAGATTACCACCTGGTCTGCGGGCCATGCACCTTGGCTCGTCACGACCTTGCGCACGAGACGCCCATCGATTCTTAACTCTCTCAACTCGCAATGCTCGCGGATTTCCACGCCCTGCGATTCGAGCACGCCTCGCCAAGCCGACATGAGTTTGTCGGGCCGCAAGTGGCCATCGGTCGCGTAGTGCCAACCTCCCGCGCAGCCTGGTTTCAGCGCCGGTTCCAATTCGACGAGCGCCGCACCATCGTAGCGCGTCGCGGTCAGGTCGAATTCGTAGCTCAGCAAGCGATCGGTCGCCGCGTAGTGCTCCATGGCAGCGGGCGTGCGAAACACGAACAACAGCCCGCGAGCTTCCCATTCCACGTCGCTGAGAGTAGTTGACAACAGGTCGTCGTAAAGCGACCGCGAGGAAGCGAGCAACGCCTGGATGGCATGGCCCGCCGACAGCATGTCACGCTCGTTCGAGCGACGGGCAAATTGCCAGAACCAGCTCCATAGGGCCGGATCGAACCGCCAGCGCACCTTAAGGGGCGAGTTTCGCGTGAACAAAGTCCGCAGCGTGTTGCGAACGGCGCCGGGGCCGGCCAGCGGCAACACATGACTCGGGCAAACAAAGCCGCAATTGCCCTTTGAGCAACCACCACCAAAGTTGCCCTTTTCAATCAGCGTCACCGCCTTCCCCGCTTGGCGCAGGTAATAAGCGCACGCCGCGCCGATCACTCCGCCGCCAATCACCAGCACGGAATCGGCCCGGTTTTCGATCGTGTTTGGCCCTGAAGTCATGGCAGCCTGAGTGTACTTGCCGGTGCGGCCTGTTGGCTATGGAGCAAATGCTGCTAATCAGCCGTGCGCGATTAGAGGACATTGAGCAGGTCGAGCGGCAACGGTGGCTGGGGCAGAGCCGCGACGCGGACGTGGTTTTGGAGAAAGGCGTTGCCGCGGCGATGCCCCGGAAAAGCGGCCACCGGGGCATCGCTGGCCGGCAGGCGTCTGACGAGTGCTGGGTCGAACGCGGCCAGCTTTGCCCCAGCCACCGATGACGTTGCGCCCGGTAATCGCGCACGGCTATTTAGAGGCCGCGTGCCCAGTGCGCGCCTCCATGGTCCGGGGCTACAATACATCCTGGTCGCGGCAACAAGCAACTCTAGAGCGGTCCTTTATGTGTGCCATCTACGCTTCTCTGGCAATCCTCTTCGCGACGGCTGATGCCGCTGGCAATTCGGCGCCGCAGAAGCTTTACGTGGCCAATTCGGCGGGCAACGACATCCACGTGGTCGATACGGCCACGAACCGCGTCATCAAGCGGGTGGAGGTGGGACCGCAGCCGCACGGCCTCGCAGCGACTGCCGATGGAAGCACGCTCTTTATCACGGTGGAGAATACCGCAGGCGACGTGGGAGAGCTCCTTCGGTTTGATCCGCGCACCGACGAGTTAACCAAGCGCACGCCCGTCGGGCCGCGACCCAACCAGCTAGCCTGCACGCCGGACGGCCGGCTGGCGTACGTCCCCTGCGACGACGCTTCTTGGTGGGTGGTCGATACACGGCGTGGCGAGGTCGTCGAAAAAATCGCCACCGGCGGACGCCCCCACAACACGCTTTGCTCCAGCGACGGCGAGCGGATGTATCTGGGGCCGAAGGGGTCGTATCACGTACTGATCGCCGACGTTCGTTCGCATCGCTTAATCGGTGAAATCCCTCTTTCCGACGCCCCGCGGCCGATCGTACTTAGCCACGACGAAAAACGGTTGTACGCCAACGTCGATACGCTGATCGGTTTCGAGGTTTGCGACGTGCCGGCCCGCAAGGTGATCTACCGGGTCGAGGCGGAAGTGCCGGCCGAGCTGCTGCGTGTGGCAAGCCGCAGTCACGGCATTGGGTTGACGCCGGACGAGAAAGAGATCTGGATGTGCGACGTATTTCACGACCGCACCTACGTGTTCGACAACACGGTAGCTCCGCCGCGGCAGACGGCTACCATCGTGATGCAAGGGGGCGGATATTGGATGTGTTTTTCGCCCGACGGCCGCACGTGTTTTATCAGCGAACGCAAGGGCAACACGGTGGCCGTCATCGATACGGCCAGCCGGCGGATTACCGCCCGCATCCCCGTTGGCGAGGTGCCCAAGCGCGTGCTGGTGGTGACGTTGCCCGCAAAGCCGGCGGGCTGATCATCGTCGAATCTCAAACAGGTCGACGGTGTGTTGGACTGAGCCGTTGTGGTAGGGCGATTGGCGGAGGCGCTCGATCGACATGCCGCGGTTCCGGCATTCTTGCTGAAACGGCGTTCCGCCTCGGCGGCCAGGGTCGGCCACGAGCCCCACGCCCTTTGGCGCCAGCGTGCGGTCGATGGCGGCGGCAACGAGCGCCGGATAGTCCTTCTCATAAAGCACGTCGGCGGCAGCGACCAGATCGAACTGCCCCAAGTCATCTGGAAAACTCCGCCAATCGACGAGACGTGTGATCGGCCGAGCCAGGCCGTTTCGCGCCAGGTTGACTTCGGTGAATTCGAGCGCCTCGGCATAATAGTCGGTGGCCACCACGTCGAAGCCGCAGGCTATGGCGACTGCACAGACAAAGCCCACCCCGCAGCCCAGCTCCAGCATGCGGCCGCGAGCCGGCAAGTGGCCGATCTGCTCGGCCAGGCAAAGGGCCGACGGCCAAACGTCGGCCCAATAGGGAAGCCGCTCGTCGCGATTAAAATCTTCTTCGCTGATCAGCTCGTCCGGGCTGCGCGGCTTGAGCAACTCAAACCGGCGGCTGGCGGCCTCGATCACCTGTTCGACGACGACAAACCGCTCGTTCAGCGATTCAGCCGGCGTCATTCGCCAAACAGCAGCTTGGCCACCAATGCCAGACCCACGACGATCAGGGCCGTCAGCACCGTGACGGCCAGAAACGATTCCACCAACATCACACATCCTCAAGCTGGGTTTTTCGACGATTTCACGACAAGTATAAGTGCAGGTGGTTTGGTGTCCAGAGCGGAAACGGCTACAATAAAGCGATCGCTTTTGCCCGAAAGCCGGCGAGGTGCCTGCCATGTCGATTGCCCGTTCGTGTCTGATTGCCGTCGCTGTTGGCCTGTCGGCGTTTGCCGCCAAGGCCGACGGCCAAGGCCCGCTTACCGCCGCTGCCATGGCGGCCCGCATTGACGAACTGCTCGACGCTCGAATGCGCGAAGCGGGCGTTCGTCCGGCCGAATTGACGACCGACGCTGAGTTCTTCCGCCGGGCCAGCCTCGATCTTGACGGCGTCATTCCTTCGGGGTCGGAGATCTCGGAGTTTATTGGCGATAAGTCAGCCGACAAATATGCCCGGCTGGTAGATCGGTTGCTGGCCAATCCGCGCTATGCCACGCACCTGGCCCAGGTCTGGAGCAAGATGCTGTTGCCGGCCGAGGCCCAGAGTGAGCGGCCGGCGGAAGTCGCCGGCTTCACCTCGTGGGTGCGGCGGCGGATTGCCGAGAACGTTCGCTACGACGTAATCGTGGCCGACCTGCTGACGACCACCGGCAACTCCAATCGCGGCGGCGCCGCCCTGTTTTACACGGCCGCCGGCCTCAAGCCTGAAGAGCTGGCGGCCAGCACGTCGCGCACTTTGCTGGGCGTGCAAATCCACTGCGCTCAATGTCACGATCATCCCTTCGACCACTGGAAGCAGGACGACTTCTGGTCGTTCGCCGCCTTTTTCGCCCGCGTGCAACAGGCGCCCGGCACCCAACCGCCCAACGTCGAATTGGTCGACGCCGTGTCGGGCGAGTTGACGATTCCCGGCGTCGATCGCGTGGCTCGTCCTAAATACCTCGGCGCGGAGCCGCCCAGCGAAGACGCCGACGTCAACCGCCGCCGGCAACTAGCCATCTGGCTTGTCTCGCGCGACAATCCTTATTTTGCCCGCGTGGCCGTCAATCGCGTCTGGTCGCTGTTGTTTGGCCGCGGTCTGATTCATCCGGTCGATGATTTCGGGGAGCACAACCCACCTAGCCATCCGCAGTTGCTCGATGAGCTGGCGACCTACTTCGTGGAAAGCGGCTGCGACCTCAAGGCGGTATTTCGGGCCATCGCCTCCAGCCGGGCGTACCGTCGGTCGAGCCAGTGGCCCAGTGCGGAGCCCTCGCCCGCGCCGGAGTTTTTTGCCCAGATGCAGGTCAAGACGCTGACGGCCGAGCAACTTTACGATTGCCTCATTCGCGCCACGCGCAGCGGTGAAACAGCCGCGGTGGCGGCCCAGCCCGGACAGCCGCCGATGCTCGATGCCAGGCAGCAGTTCGTCGCCCGGTTCAATATGGCGTCGTCGGAGTCCACCGATTTTGTGGCCGGCATTCCGCAAATTCTCGCGCTGATGAACGGCCCGCTGACCGGCGAAGCGACCGATCCCGCCCGTGGCGGATTGCTCAAAGCCCTCGAGGCGCCGGTGTTCGACGACCGCGATCGCGTGGAGGCGTTGTTCCTGAGCGTACTCTCGCGCGAGCCTACCGATGCCGAACAAGACAAACTCGTGCGCTACGTCGCCCAGGGCGGCGAAAGCGGCGACCGCCGTCAGGCCCTGGCCGACTTGCTCTGGGCGATGTTGAACAGCCCTGAGTTCATTCTCAATTATTAGCGACGTGTGACGACGAAGGCTTCTTGTCGCGAATTCGAGGATGTAGGGCGGGACAAGGTAAGATCGCGGCGCTCTTAGACGTCTAACGGCGATTGGCCGACGTAGAGCGAGAGTATCTGACTCTGCACCTTGATCGCCCGCACGAGCACCCAGATCTGGTCGGGCGTGAATTGTTCCGGGTCGCTGCGGGCCAGGTCTTCCAGCTCTTGCGTCATGGCCGCATGTTGATCGGTCGCGGCCTGCAGGCGCAGGCCCGTCTGCTTCCACGCCTCCGTCAAGTGGGAGTCATCATTGAGTGCCGCCAGGTCGTCGGTCGTGTTGGTCAAAAGCAGGCACAAGCGAGCGACGTCGCGCGGCGCCGATGCGGGTTGGATGCGTTGGATACGGGCAGCCAGATCTTCGCAGGTGGTCATGCGTGGCCTCGTTTCGAGCGTTTCGTGAAATGAGCAGGCGATGTGATGGTGACGAAGACCAGGCCGCGGTCGAGAAGTGATGCCGGCCATAGAGGCCGCTGCGGCGTCGGTCGTCCGACACCGGAACTTTAGGTCAGGTTTGATGCGCGGGCAAAAGGCCGGTCGATCCGGCTATTCCGTGCAGAGGTTGCCGCCGTCGATCGTTTTACCGCGAGCCAACGGCTAGCGCGGCGTTGCAAGGAATAAACGCTAGTCACGCCCGCGGTCGCCGATGGCGGCCGGTTAAACGATGCAAATTGTACGTGAAGACCGGCCCCCAAAGCCGGCTGAAACGTTACAATCGGCCCCATGAGCTTTCAAGACCGAGACACGCTCAGCCGCGAGCAGCTCGAACGATGCGACCGCGAGCTTGTGTGGCACGCATTCACGCAGATGGCCGAATACGAGCCGCTCTTCATCGAGCACGGCGCAGGCTGCCGGCTTTACGACATCGACGGCCACGAATACCTCGATGCCGTCAGCAGTCTGTGGTGCAACGTCCACGGGCATCGCCATCCGCACATCGATGCGGCCATTGTCGAGCAACTGGGGCGCGTGGCGCACACCACTTCCCTGGGCGCCTCGAACAGCACCACGGTGCGGCTGGCCCGGCGGCTCGTGGAGCTGGCGCCGCCCGGCCTGAACCACGTTTTCTTTTCGGACGACGGCGCAACGGCCGTCGAAGTGGCCCTGAAGATGGCCTTTCAATACTGGCGGCAGGGGCCCGACCCGCGACCGGCGAAGACTGCCTATCTGGCGCTGGGCGAAGCGTATCACGGCGATACGCTGGGCGGCGTAAGCGTCGGCGGAGTGGCACGGTTTCACGACCTGTTTGCTCCGTTGTTGTTCGACGTCGTCCGGGTCCCAACGCCGGGCACGTATCGGCTTCCGGCGGGCGTTACGGCCGACACGGCCTTGGCGCACTATCTTGGCGAGTTAGAAGCGGCGCTGGCGGCCAACCACGAGCGGCTGGCGGCGATGGTCATCGAACCGCTCGTGCAAGGCGCCGCCGGCATGGTCATGCACCCGTCAGGCTACCTGCGCGGCGCGAGCGAGCTCTGCCGGGGATACGACGTACTATTGATCGCCGATGAAGTCGCCGTCGGCTTCGGCCGCACGGGACGAATGTTTGCCTGCGAGCACGAGGGCGTTTCTCCCGATCTGCTCTGCCTGGCCAAGGGCCTCACGGGCGGATATCTACCGATGGCCGCGACGCTGGCGACCGATGCGATCTGGCAAGCCTTTCTCGGACGGCACGAAGAGTCGCGGCAATTCTTTCACGGTCACACCTATGGCGGCAATCCGCTGGCAGCCGCCGCGGCCTCCGCCTCGCTCGATGTTTTTGCCAGTGACGACGTCTTGGGGCAGTTACCGGCCAAGATTTCGCGCTTGTCGCAGCATCTCGCTTCACTGTCGCGGTTGCCGCACGTGGGCGATGCGCGTCAGTGCGGGCTGATCGGCGCGGTCGAACTGGTGGCCGACCGCGCGACCCAGCGATCGTTCGACTGGCGTGAGCGGCGTGGCTGGCGCGTCTGCGAGCATGCCCGTCGCCACGGAGTGTTGCTGCGTCCGCTCGGCGACGTGATCGTCATCATGCCGCCGCTGGCCATATCGCTCGAGGAGCTGGACCGCATTGCGGCCGCAATTGAGGCCGGCATTCGTGCGGCGACACAGGAGGGTTCAGGTTCAAACACCCAGAGGGTACCCGGGGCTCAGGGTTCAGACAGCGGCTAAGACGCCGTTTAAAGGGAAAAGGCAAGCAAAGCGTGTGACTTCCGCTTGCGAGTCGCTGAACCCTGAACCCTGAACCCTGAACCCTTCTGCGCAGCCTGGACCAACCGACGTAGTCGTCACGTCTATCGCAAGATCGTGGCTTCGCCTTCGATCGGCGGCAAAGGTTGCAAACGGTTGGCAGGTTCAGACGCCCGTGGCTCGGCGTCGCGGTTGGCGACATTGACTCGGTACCGCGGCAGACCGATTTGCGGATCGTATGTGGGCGCGAGTTCTGTCGAGTTGGTCGTTGCCGTCGCTCGTTCTGTGAGCTCGGCTTCCGCCGCGGGCGGCTGCGCGGCGAGCATCTGTTCGGGCGCGCCGGTGACGGGCTCCGCGGTCAAGGCGTCGATCCATTCGTGGGCGTCGGCCATCGTCGGATCGTTGGCCAAGGCGACCTTGAAATGCTCCAGGGCGGTGGCGTTACGGCCTTGTTTGCCAAGCAAGCAACCGACGTTGTAATGAGCGATGGCCGGGCCGTGCGCGTCGGTCAGGTGAACCAGCGCCTCGTCAACGCGGTTTTGCGCCACGAGCACCATGGCGATGTTGTTGCGATAGAGCACCCGATCGGGCTCCAGCTCGATAGCGCGTTCGAGTGCCTGAGCAGCGTCGTTGTAGCGGCGTTGTCGCGCGTAGCACAAACCGAGGTCGTTATAGGCCGTGGGGCTCTTGGGATGGAATTTGATCGCCTCGCGATAACATTCGGCCGCGCGGTCGAGCTGGCCTTGGCGGTCAAAGTGGCGGCCCAGCGCCACCAGCGCGTCGAGATTGTGGGGCTCCAGTTCAAGCGCCTTGTGAAACATGCGGCGCGCCCCTTCCCCGTCGTCGTTCTGCTCCAGACTTTCGCCAATGGCCACGTAATCGCCCGGCCTGGTTGGCTCAACGCCGTTGATCAGGGCCGTCGGATCATTCTTGTGAGTCGTTTTTTTGGTGGCGTTTTTGAAGGCCAGCGACACCGACTTGCCCAGCTTCGACTCGCTGACCGCGCTGGTCAACTGTTTTACCACGCCGGGCCGCTGAGCGCCCAAGGGAGTCATTCCGGAATTCGACTTCGAGGTCGAAAGGCCGGCGCATCCGGT
>DASSFG010000233.1:0-8950 GCA_035694685.1 Pirellulales bacterium | reverse complement strand
TTCTTGCAAGAGATCTTACAGTCGGGCAAGGCCGTGCGCAGCGCTTTCAGCGCAGCAGTCGTGACCTTGGTGTCGTCCACACTCAGAGTACGCAAACTTTTGCAACTTTCCAATGGCGTCAGGTCCGCCACCTGCGTGCGGTCGAAATGCGCCCGTTTGAGAGGCATTCCTGCCAGCGGCGAAAGGTCGGAGATGCGAAGATCCGCGGAGTGGAGTGTTTCTAACGGCATACCGCTCAGCGGTGCCAGGCTGGATACTTTCGTATGAAAACACTCCAAGCGAGTTAACCGCATGCCTGCGAGCGGCGAAAGGTCAGAGACCAATGTCATGGGGCAACGCAACTCCGTCAATTGCATTCCGCGCAGTGACTTCAGGTTGGAGATGGGCATCGCATCGCACCCCAACCGCTTTAAGGGCAGTTTACGCAGAGGGTCGAGATTTCGTACGTACGTGTTGCCCATGTTCAGCGATTCGATCGGCAGCCCAACGAGTTTCGATAGATCGGCAATGGGATTGCTGCGGCAGTTCAATTCGTTGAGCGACGAGCCTTGCAAGGGCGATAAATCCGCCAGCGCTCCTTTGCCGGTATCCGAGCCCCTGCAGCTCAAACGCCTTAGTTGACGCAAGGCGCGCAGTGGCGAGATGTCGCGGACTTTATCCGTATAGAAGCCTAATGCAGTGACTGCCCCCTGTTCAATCGTGGGTGCCGACTTCGCGTCTGGGCCGGAAGGCGACCCTCCTCTGCTGTCTCTAAAGGTGCCGACAAAACCGGTCAACTTGCCGTCGAACTCCGGATTCAGCTCCTTGAGCTTGCGCGCCACCGCTGCCAATTGCCCCTCGGCCGGCAACGCTTGGGTTTCAGTCACCCAACGTTCAAACGCCGGAGTCTTCCATGGTTCGTTTCCGTGCAGCGGCGCAACAAGGGCTTTCAGGTCGCCCACAATGGCCACGCGAAAACCTTGCAACAGCGCGCCGACTTCGCCGTTTTTCCAAATCGGCTCGCGAAAGGCGCTGCGTGAAGTGAGCAGCCCCAGCCCCTTCAACTGACCGCTTCCGCCACGCAGCAAGGGGCCGGCGGAGACGTCGACGAGCTCTTCCTGGTTTCCCAGCATGTCGTAGAGACCAAAAGGATTCGGCAGTTTTTGCCCAACGGGAGCCAGGTCATTCGTATCCTGCACGTATTCGGTCAGCCGATCGTCCGGGCAGAAACGATCGCCGGTCGTGCCCGCAGGGCAGGCGTATTCCCATTCTTCGTCCGAGGGCAATTCGTATCGTGCCGCGTACTGTTGGCTCAGCCACTTGCAGAAGGCCGCGGCGTCGGCAGCCACCAGGTAACCGACAGGATAATTCCCTCCATTTCGTTGGGCCAAGGCGCGCCACACGTTCTCTGGTCTACGGACGCTGCCTTTGCCGGCCTCATAGGCTTCGCCACCCAGGCCGCTCCGCTCGTCGGCGGTCTGATACGCGGTCGCATCGGAAGGCGGTAAATTGCTCGTTCGTCACCTCGACGGCGCCGAGGTAAAACGGCTGCCGGATGACGACGGGCCGAGGTAGCCCTTCGCTTTGCAGCGGGCCAATCAGCCAACGTCCAACTTTCTGCGCCTTTTCGACCAGCAGCTCGGTCGCCTCGCGCGGCGTTCCCATGGTGAATTCACCGGGTGGAATCAAGCGAAACTTCATGCCGAGAGGATTCTGATATTCGACAGGCACGCCCAGGTACCTGGCCCAAGCTTCTTGATGCTTTTGAGCCTGATCGGCATTGAATGGCGCAATGGCAGGCGGGGGAGCTTCCGGTGGCCAGCCTTGCCAGCCGGTCTTGTCACCCGGCTGCCGCTCGGGAATGGTCGGTGACTGGCGGTCGATCGGCGTGAGCGGCGTTGCCGCTTTAGTTTCATCGGCCGAGCTTGTTACATTGTCGCCGCGAGTAGGCGACGCGCTGACCGCGGCAGTAGGGCCGGACGAAGAGTCTTCACGCTCCAGGTACTTGATCAGGTAAGCGACCAGGATCGGTGCGATAATCGTGGCAAACACACCACCTACGACTTTGGCCAACAGATGCTTTGTCTTCTCCGAGGCCACCGCTTTGCTCAGGGAGCTGATCGCCGTGGACGGCTTTACCGTCAGCATTTTCCGCTCATCAGCGGAAAGCGTTACGGCGGAAGCCCGTTCCGCGGGTGCGCTACCCTCGGAGCCCGTCAGGCCGAGCCGTTCGAGTGCCTCGATGACCTCACTCATCGATTGGTAGCGATCGGCGACGTGCTTGGCCACCATCTTCTGATAAATGGCATCGAGCTGCGGGGGCACGGCCGTCTGTGTCTGCACGAGCGAAGGAATCGGCTGGTCGCGGTGAGCCAACAGTTTGCCCATCAGCGACGGAGCGTCGTACATGGGCTTGCCCGTGACCAGGTAGTAGAGCGTGCAACCGAGACTGTAGATGTCGGCGCGTGCATCGGCACGGCGGATGTCGAGTGCCTGGTCGGGCGCCATATAGTCGACGGTGCCCATGACAGCGCCGGTTTCCGTCAATTCGATTTGTGTGCTCGACTCTCCATCGACGTCAATGCGAGCCAGGCCCATGTCGAGAATTCGCACGATCCCATCTTTGCCCAGCAGAAGATTGGCCGGCTTGACGTCACGGTGAACAACGCCTTTGTCGTGAGCGAACTTCAGGCCTCGGGCGGCTTGCAGGATGTAGTCGACCGCCTTTCTGATCGGCAGCGGACCATTCTTTTTAACCAAAGCTGAAAGATCGACCCCGTCGACGAACTGCATAACCAGAAAGTGAACCCCGCCCGCCTGGTTGGCATCATAGGCCGTGACGATATTCGGATGTTCGAGTTTCGCCGCGGCTTCGACCTCGCGCTCGAAGCGGGCGATCGCGGCGGCGTCTTTCATTAGTCCGGCCGGAAGCATCTTCACCGCAACAAGCCGCTTCATACGCCGGTGCTCGGCCTTAAATACCTGGCCCATACCACCGGCCCCAAGCTTGTCGAGCAACGTGTAAGCACCGAGGAGCAGTGCTTTCAATTTGCCGGCCTTGATCTGCCTGGCTTGAAATTGGGTAAGCAGTCCTTGCTTGACCAAGGAATCGACGAGCTCGCCAATGTCGCGCGGGTGCGCGTGGGGCGGCAAAAGGCGTTCCAGCTTGCTCGGTGCTACGATACCGCTGGCGGAGAGCTGGCTGACGACGGATTCCAAGGTGACGTTCATCCGATCGATTATAAACGAGCTTGCGCTAACGCAGAAATGGCGGGCGGCTCATTTAATTCGTTTCTATTCGGACGGCCAAGGGGCTCACTGAGCCGTAAGCTGCAAGAAGCCGTAGAGCGTCTGAGGCTCGTTCTCGCGAAGCAGGTAGAACTTGAGCGGGTCGAGGCTGGCCAGGTCGCTGCGATTGAGAATGTAGGTCAGGTTCTCGAGCGACACCGTTTCCCAGATGTGCATACCCACGAGAATGTCGCCGCGGCGAATGCCTTGCTTGGCCGCAGGACTCTCGGCCCGCACGTCCTCAACTAACAAGCCGCCGCGATAACGCGTGCGGTGGTGGTGCTGAAATTGCTTGGCAGTGATGGGCCGAGCGTCGAGCCCGATTACCTCCCAGATCGGGTCGCCTGGCTCCTCGGCGGAAGCGTCGGGCGCCGAGGCCAGCACCAGGTTTACGTGCAGTCGCTGCCCGTCGCGTTCGGCTTCGACCGCAATTTTTTCGCCTGGATGATGTCCGAGCAAAGCCCGCTCCAGGTCGAGCGCCCGGCAGACCTGCTGGCGGCCGACGGCGTGAATGATATCGCCCGATTGCAGGCCGCTTGCGGCGGCCGGGCTTTGTTCGTCGACCGCTTCCAACACCACGCCTTCGTCGTCGACGAGGGGCCGGGCAATCAGGCCGTGCCAGGTGTGGTCGAGCCGCCGCGTGCTGAGCAAGTCGGCCGCCACGCTGAGCACCTTGTCGGCGGGGATGGCAAAGCCGATGCCCTGGGCGCCAGCCCGGACGGCCACGTTCAGGCCGATCATCTTGCCTTCGATGTTCAAGAGCGGCCCGCCGGAATTGCCCGGGTTGATGCTGGCGTCGGTCTGGATGAGGTCTTCGTAGTTCTGCGCATCGCTCACCTGCACGCTACGGTGCAGGGCGCTGATGATACCGCGCGTCACCGTGTGCTCGTATCCGTAAGCGTTGCCCACGGCGATCACCGTTTCGCCCGGCATCAAGTCGCTGGAGGTGCCGATATCGATCACGGGCAACTTCTCTTGCGAGTTGATTTTAATGATGGCCAGGTCGGTCTTGGTATCGCGCGAAACAAGCTGGGCGATGTAGGTGTCGCGGTCGGCGGTGGTGATCGTGATTTTTTTCACTCCGTCGACCACGTGGTAGTTGGTGATGACGTAGCCGCGCTCGTCAACGATAACGCCCGTTCCCATGCCGTTGACGCGCTTGCCCTCGGTCTTGGCGGCCTTTTCGCCGGCCGCGGTTTCCGGCGGCAGCGTCTTTTCGCCATGAATGTTGACGATCGCCGAGCGAGCATGCTCGACCGCCAGCACCAAAGCACTGCGGCGCGTCTCTTGGCCGTGGGCCTGCGGCGCCCCGCCGGCCAACGAGCTGAGCCACAACCAGCCCCCGAGCGCGTAACCACAGCCCGCCAATAACCGGCTCGATCGATTGTTCATGGAGTCCATCGCCGCAGGTAAAACAGAACCGAGCGGAACGCCGCCCGACTACGACGAACGCGGTCAAGCGCTCGACCAGCCGGCAGTTGCGGCGACTTGCCAACTAAATCGGTTGACCGTTTAGGGGGGCTTAAAGTCCGGACATGCCGGCAGTACAGGGTGCCCAGCTTGTCACGCGTGTACGACGCGCGCTGGCAGCATAACATCGAACGGTTTCGCGGGTTACGATGATCACCTGGCTGTGGTCCGCTGTTTAAATCGGACCGAACAGTTCGCGCAAGGCCGGGTCGGTGTTTCTTCTTCGAGCGACGGCTTGCGTGCCGCTTTCCAGCCTGCCTGCCGCACCGACTGGTCGGGCGCCGCAAGCCTTAACGGGTTTTGCTCCTCGGCTTCGTCCTCATCTTCTTCGTCGTCGTTCAGGCTCGCCTCTCGTGGCTCGGGAAGCGACTCATCGCTCATCGAGCCATCGTCGGGCTCGAGTGGTTGCAAAGCGGTCTCGATGCCATCAGGCTCTTCCGAGTGAGGTCCGAACACCGGATAGGTCGGCACGGGATGAAAATAGCCGGGCGCCGCCATCTCGGGAACGGCGGGCTCCGTCGACATGATCTTGGGGCCGGGCAGGCGCGGGTCGCGGAAGGGGCCGTGGCAGCAGGGCCGACGGTGGTAGACCCTGGCGGAATGCGGGTCGCAATCCGTGCGTAAGCCGACTGCCTCGCCCGGTTCAAACTGGCAGTGATGCCAGGCGCATCCGCCCGCATTCGCCACCAGTCCGGTGGCCAGGCACCACATAATTACAAGCGATCCGCATCGTCGACACATACCGTGTCCCCCCGAATTGCTCTTGCAAGGATTTCCCCTAAAAGCTCTTCGGCACGGCGCGCACGGCAAATTGAGTGCAACCGTTGATCTTTGCCCAAGCGGCCCGCGCGAAAGTGGGCAAGGCCCGCAAGCGGGGATCATCTGACAGAAAAATTACCAGACAGAAGAATAAGAGAGAAAAATGGCCGAAGCAGGATCGCGCGTGAAGCGCCGATCGATACGCAACACGTGCGACAGCGTGTTTTCACGTGTGAAATCACCGCTATGCGTCACGCGGCCGATCCTGAGGCGTAGGTCAGGCTTTCCAGCCTGACGGCGTCGTGTGCGTTATGACGACACCTGGCTGAAATACTCGCTGGAACCAAGGATTTCAGAGAGCACCTGGTCTTGCGAGGCGCCGGCCGAGAGCTGCACGCTAAACGCGCTGATCGCCCCACTATCGGCCGGGCGGTGGAGGTAGGTGGTAAACGTCTGCCCGACGAAGACCCGCTCATATTCAGCACTGCTCATCAGTAGATCGGCGACCTGCTCTCGCGAGCCGCCCAAATTCATGAACTGCACCAGCACGGTCTGCGAGCCCGAGTCGATCGGGCGGCCGAGCAGGTCCTCATACAAGGCGTTCAGGAAACCTGCATCGGTGTCGCCGCCGCGGACGTTGAAGTATTCATCGGACGTCAGAACGTCGACGTTGAGTTGCTGAACGGTCGTGCCGTTGGCCAACAACTGACCGAAATAAGCCAGCGCCCCAGGGTCGGCGGAACGATGCAGATAGGTTTGGAAGGCATTCTGGATGATTTGGTCGCGCAGCTCGCCGGCGTCGGCCGCCGCGATAAGCTGAGCAGCCACCGCCGTGCGGCTCGTGCCCGCCGTCAATTCCGCGCTCCAGAACGCCAGCGAGGTCGCATCGACGGCCCGGCCGAGAACGTCGCGATACAGTTCGCTCACGAAGCGTTCGTCCGCCGTGCCGCGTACTCCTCCAGGCAGCAGCTCCTCGAGCATGTCGGCGGTGGAGCCGATCGTGGCCGAAACATTGTCGGGCACGTCGTCGATCACGACGTTCAACAAATGCGTTCCTTCGTCGGTGTAATTGTGCGAACCGGTCACGCTATAAACGCCGGCAGAGAGTGCCACGGTCCCGGCGCTCAACGTGCCGTCGCCCCAATCGATCGACGCGGTAAAGTTGCTGGCCGGATCGGAGCCGGCGTGAGTGAAGGTGGCCACCGTCACGTTGTCGAGCGGCGTAAACTCGTTGCCGCTGAGAGTAACGCTCGAGGCGACAATCGGGCTGGCGTTCTGAATCGTCAGCGATGCCATGCTGAGCGAGGCCTGTGCGGTGGCGGTCGCCGTGCCGGGGCCGGCATCGCTTACCGTAACCGCGATTTGCGAGGCCGGCGAGCTCCAGGTGTGCGTGCCGCTCACGCCAAACGTTCCGCCACCCAGGTCGGCAATCGTGCCGATGCTCGACGTGCCGTCGCCCCAGTTGATCGTGGCTGTCAGATCGAGGAGCGGCTTGTTGGCATACGTCGGATCGGTAAAGGTTGCCACCTGGCCGCTGAAAGGAGTGCCCTGCGTGGCACTGACGGGCAGCGCCGTCAATGAAAATGCATCGCTCTCCGCTACGGATGCGGCCCCTGTCATGGTCAGCGTTTCCGTGCCCGGCGAGTTTTCATTCACGTCGATCGAAGTGACAAAGCTCCCCTCATCGACGTACAGGTGGCTGCCGGAAACTGTGAAGGCGCCGGTGGCGCCGGTGATCGTGCCCGTGCTCGTCGTACCGTCGCCCCATTGAATCGTCGCCGAGAAGTCCGCGGCGGATGCATTGCTGTTCGGCGTGGCGAAGCTCGCCACCGCTCCGCTAAAGACACTGCCTTCCGACGCGGTCAGCGTCGCGCCGGCGCCGCTGAGCACGTCAGCGTCGGCGACGGTCATCGAACTGGTGGCTGTTGCGCTGGCGGTGCCGTCATCGTCATCGAGAGTAACGACCGGCGAATAGCTTCCCTCGTCGAGATACGTATGGGTGCCTGTCACCGTAAAGCTGCCGCCCTTGCCGCTGACGGTCCCGGTGTCGATCGTGCCATCGCCCCAATCGATGGTGGCGTCAAAGTCTGTCGCCGGATTGGCCGCGTAGCCAGTATTGCTGAACGCGGCGACGGCGCCCGTGAACGCGGTGCCTTCGGTGGCGGCCGACGTCATGCCCGTGCCGTTCAAAACATCAGCGTCGGCCACGGTCATTGAGCTGGAAGCCGTCGCGCCGGCGGTGCCATCGCTGTCCGTCAGAGTGACGACAGGTGTGTAGGTGTTCTCGCTGTTATAGGTATGGGTACCGCTCACCGTATAGCTGCCCGCGCCACCGCTGACGGTACCCGTGTCGGTCGTGCCGTCGCCCCAGTCTATCGTTGCCGTAAAGTCGCTCGCCGGATTGCTGGCGTAGCCGGTGTTGCTGAAGCTGGCCACCGGGCCGGTGAAGGCGGTGCCTTCGGTGGCGGCCAACGTCATGCCCGTGCCGTTCAAGACATCAGCCTCGGCCACGGTCATCGAACTAGAGGCCGTCGCGCTGGCAGTGCCGTCGCTGTCCGTCAGAGTGACGATCGGCGTATAGGTGTTCTCGCTGTTATAGGTATGCGTGCCGCTCACCGTGTAGCTGCCCGAGCTACCGCTGACGGTGCCGGTGTCCGTCGTGCCATCACCCCAGTCGATGGTGGCGTTGAAGTCGCTGGCCGGATTGCTGGCGTAGCCGGTGTTGCTGAAGCTGGCCACCGGGCCGGTGAAGGCGGTGCCTTCGGTGGCGGCCAGACTCATGCCCGTGCCGTTCAAGACGTCAGCCTCGGCTACCGTCATCGAGCTGGAGGCCGTCGCGCTGGCAGTGCCGTCGCTGTCCGTCAGGGTGACGACAGGCGTGTAGGTGTTCTCGCTGTTGTAGGTATGCGTGCCACTCACCGTGTAGCTGCCCGCGCTACCGCTGACGGTGCCGGTGTCCGTCGTGCCATCACCCCAGTCGATGGTGGCGTTGAAGTCCGTCGCCGGATTGCTGGCGTAGCCGGTGTTGCTGAAGCTGGCCACCGGGCCGGTGAAGGCGGTGCCTTCGCTGGCGGCCAGACTCATGCCCGTGCCGTTCAGGACGTCAGCATCGGCTACCGTCATCGAACTGGAGGCCGTCGCGCTGGCACTGCCGTCGCTGTCCGTCAGAGTGACGATCGGCGTGTAAGTGTTCTCACTGTTATAGGTATGCGTGCCGCTCACCGTGTAGCTGCCTGCCCCACCGCTGACGGTGCCCGTGTCGGTCGTGCCGTCGCCCCAGTCGATCGTTGCCGTAAAGTCGCTGGCCGGATTGCTGGCGTAGCCAGTGTTGCTGAAACTGGCCACCGGGCCGGTGAAGGCGGTGCCTTCGGTGGCGGCCAACGTCATGCCCGTGCCGTTCAAGACATCAGCCTCGGCCACGGTCATCGAACTAGAGGCCGTCGCGCTGGCAGTG
>DASSFG010000232.1:0-8946 GCA_035694685.1 Pirellulales bacterium | reverse complement strand
CCGTCCTTCGAGATGCGCACGATCTGCGACGTGCCGGTTTCCGCGCCGATCAGATTGCCATCATCGTCAATCTTCAGCCCGTTGCAACTCGGTAGTTTGTCGCCGTCAGCGGGCAGCGCCTTGCGCAGGTTGACCAGAATGCTGGCCGCTCCCTCGGGAGTGATTTTGCCGATCGTGCCCCATTCCCGATAATTGACGACGTAAAGGTTCCCTTCGCGGTCGATCGCCGGCCCTTCGGCAAAGGCGAACCCAGTGCAATACATAGTGGGCTTGATGGTGGTCGGATCAGGCAGTGCCGTCGGCCTCTCGGCCTCGGCACCCAGTACGCCAAGCTGACCGAACAGTACGAGCATGAAGGCGACGTGTAGCGATTTCATTAGTACCGATTTCATTGGACGAGTCTCCCAGAAGGTCGAAGTCCAACCAGTATAATCGCCGCGAGGATCAATATGCATGTCCTAGTTGTGTGTTGCTAGTCCACGTATTAACCCGAAGCGCAAGTTTTGATGTTGCGCTTTTGCCTGCCGCGGAGCGGCAAAGGAGTGTAGCCGCGGGTGCAAACCCGCGGAAAATGTGGCAAAATCCAAGGAAGCCGCGGAGCGGCGACGTAATGCCACCCGTCGTCCTCCGCCGCCGCTCCGCGGCTTCGCCACCCCGCGTTACACTGTACCGCGGGCTTCGCCCACGGCTACATTCCGTGCGCCGCTCCGCGGCGGAGATCGAAATGCGCAACATCAAAACTTGCGCTTCGGGTTACTGTCACTCAACGTGCCTCCGGAAAAAACTCATCGGCTTGCAATCAAGTGCGGCGCGGACCGGTGAGTTCGCTGGCCACCTCCATGCCGGTCGCAATTTCCGGGAGGATGCCTATGCGCTCGTAAATCGGACGAATATGACTTCGCAAGCGGCTTAGTTGACTCACGAAAAGCGCGCTGCCAACCAGGCAGCCCAGGCCACCGAGTCGCACGGTGAGCGGAGCGCCGAAGAGGTTCGCCAAGGCGCCGGCCGCCAGGCTGCCGAGAGGGGCCGTGCCCATAAAGGCCATGGCGTGCAGGCTGATCACGCGCCCGCGTTTGTCGTCGTCAACGATTGTTTGCAGGATGGTGTTGCAGGCGGCCATCTGCACCATGACGCCGCAACCCGTGATGGCCAAAAATACGGCGCCGGTCCAAAAGCCGCCGGACCAGGAAAAGCCAATCATTCCGGCGCCGACCATCGCGGAGGCCAGAGCGATTCTTTTGGCGAGCCCCAGCACGGTGCGGCGGGAGGCCAGGTAAAGCGCTCCGGCCAGCGCGCCAAGCCCCTGAGCAGCCGTGAGTTGTCCGAGCGTCTCAGCTCCTCCGCCGAAAATCTTGGTGGCGAAGACAGGCATTAACACCGACATCGCCATGCTCATGAAGCTCACCAGCGCCACCAGGCCTAGCAGTGAGCGAATGGGTGGGAAGCGGAAAGCGTAAACAAGCCCTTCGCGCAGCCCGTGAAGCAAGGGCGGGTGCGACTGGTGCAACGCCCGTAGCGGCACGCGCATGCGGGCAAGCGCGGCAAGCACGGCCAGGTAGCTGACGGCGTTCAACAGAAAGCAGAACCATTCGCCGGTGGCGGCGATCACAAAACCTGCCAAGGCGGGTCCGACCAGCCGGGCGCCGTTAAACAACGACGAGTTAAGCGCGATTGCGTTGGCCCGGTCGTCGGGCGTGGCGACCATCTCCGTTAAAAAAGCCTGGCGGGCTGGAATGTCGAACGCATTGACCAGGCCCAGGCATACGCTCAATGCCAGCAGGCTCCAGACCTCAATCCAGCCGCAGGCGGTCAGCACCGTTAACACGATCGCCTGCACCAGCGCGACGGTCTGAGTCAGGTAGAGTGTTCGTTGTCGGTCCCAGCGATCGGTGAGAACGCCGGCCATCGGCGTTACGAGAAACGTCGGAATCTGAGAGGCAAACCCAAAGACGCCCAAGAGCAGAGTGGAATGCTTCAGGTCATAGAGCAGCCAGGTCATCGCCACCTGCTGCATCCACGTACCTATGAGCGACACGCCTTGACCGAAAAAGTAGATGCGAAAATTCGCGTGCGCCAGGGCTCGCAGCATGCCTACCTCAGCAGATCGGTGCGGATGCCAGGAGGCCATTGCTGCTTGCCAGCGATGATCGTGCGCCTTCGGAAATCGACGTTAGCGATGCCGGCGGTATGGTTCGCCTGCGGCCTCTTGAGATCTGGCATGCCGAATTGTACGCGCAGCGGCAATTGCGTTAGCCTGCCGCGATCCGCGCGACTTCAGGCCGCCGAACGCTTCGAGGGACCAGCCTTCTTTTGTAACCAGCGGCGGATTTGATCGACGTCGCGGCGCCACGACTTGCCAAAACGTCGTTGGCAGAAAGTGCCGAACAACAGGTCGAGTGTTTCTACCAGGTGTCGAAGTGCGGAGATTCGGCTGTCGCGTCCCTCCTCGTCGCCTTCTTCTTCGCCTGCCGTGAGCTGGCACTTGGCGCCGCTGACCGAGAACGTCTCCGCCTGCAACACCAGATCGTGTTGAAAACTTTGCCGTACGAGCACCAGGCCGCTTTTGCGGGGCAGCTTGCCGGCGCCAATCGCGTGCATGGCTTCGGGCAAGCGCACGGGCGATTCAGCGGTGATCGTCTCTTTGCCCGACATGGCCTCGGGGCATTCCAGGCTTAACGTCCGGTTCAGCATGCCCACGACTTCGCTGCCGTCGGCGAGCTGGATGGTGTCGGACTCGGCTTCCAAATGCCACCAGAGCCACAACAAGAACTCGTTGCCGACGAAATCAAAGTTGGCCGAAAGATCGCTGACCCAGGCAATGGCGCCCGAAGCAGCGTCGTGAAAGACGGCCGGCACAAGGGCCTCCCAGGCGGCGTTCTGCTTGTTCGCCAGGCACCATTCATGCGCTAGCCGGCCAGACGTCAGCCATTCCAACGATACGTCAAATGCCCGCGACACCAGATCGCGGCATTGTTCGATCGCGGCCGGCCCGCCACCGCCCAAATACAACGATCGCTGGCCGATATCCCAAACCACTGCGACGTGTTGCATGCGGCGGAACCTGCCGTCACTCGATTCGTGTATGGCACGCTGCTCCACGGCTTCGTTGACTTGCTGCCGCTCGGCCTTGGTCAACCGCCTGCCTGGGTCGCCCGCGATCAACGCCTCGACTTCCATTTGTTGCCATGCTTTGCGCAGCGCCGCGGGCACCTTTGTCGTGTCGATACGAATGCCGCAGTGGAGCACGTCGCCCAAGACGTTTTTCTCCAAGCTGAAATTCGGATCGAGCAAGTGGCCGCCGCCGGTAAAGCCGACGTGAGTTTCGTCCAAGCTCGGCTCGCCGGCCTGAGCGATGGCAAACTGGCTCAGCCGCTCGACGTGTTTTCCGGTTAGCTTGCGAATCTCGGGCGATTCGACTCGGAATCGGTCGAAGCTTATCCTGCCTGAAAAAAATCCCATAAGTAGCGAGTCCAGTTCGTAAAGCGGCGGTTGAACATGGTTTTCACCGACGACTCGTCGTCAGACGGCAAACAAGAGCATCGGCCAGAAGGTCCGATGGGCTTTGAAGTGGCTCGCACGATGGTAACAAGGGCAGTTGGGGTAAACGCTGCCGGGCGATTGCGCAGCTATCTCGCCACAAGCCACCGCCTGTCCTCCGGAGACAACTCGGACGGCCGCCGGCAGGCGCGACGCAGGGCGGGCAAGACGGCCTGCAGGTTGCAGCCGAGCAGACCGGAGCACCAAACCGGATTCAGTTCGACGACCGCCCAACCACGGCCGGTGATCGTCCCCATGTCGAGCACAAATGCCGGTGGAAGGTCGATGCGTTCGTCGGCCAGGAGCTGCCGGCAGAAGGCCAGCATCCCTTCGCTCTCTTCCGCCGGGCATGGACATTTGCCCTGAGCGTCGCGGGCCAACCAGCCGCCACGAATGTATGGGGAGAACGCGATCACGTGCCGCTCGAGCACGACGGTACGGTACTCATTCTCCCACTCAACAGGCTCCGACACGAGAACCGGCGTATCGAGCGACAGGTCGTCGTCTCGCAGGATTCGCGAGCCGCACTCATAAACCGCCGCATCGAACACCTTCGCGGTGCAGTCGGCAGGCTTGATAAAAGCGCGATCGTCCAACAGTTCTGCCTCGCCGAGCGTCATCAGGTTCACCTGCCGCGACGTGTAGCGTTCCGGCAGCCCAGCCAAGATGCCCAGCATCGGCTCGATCAATGCCAACTGGTGCAGACGTGAGACGCGCAACGCCACGTCGGTCGGTGCGTACAGGGCAAGCTCGTCGCCGTGCAGATGCGCGGGTCCATGCCGTCGGCCGAGCCACTGGATGTTCCAGCGAGCCCGCCTGGCGACGGCGGCAAGTTCGCTTGTTTCGGGTGGGCAGGTCCGAGACAGTAATAGTGTAGGCATAAAGGCCTCCTAAAAAATGGGAAAGGCATGCTGCGAGAAGACCGCAGCAGTCGGCGGTAAGAGTGCCGCCGCAGGCGCCGAAGAGCGCCGCAAAGCAAAGATCATTTTAGCGAAGCTCGTTGAGACCGACCAGCCGCCCCTAGCGATGGTAGCGATGGCTGCAATTCAGACTAGACGGCGGTCGGCGCTAGCTCGCAGCCCGGCCCGTCGACTGTTCTACAGACAAACATTCCGGCAAAATCCCCCGTCTTGGTGCGAAACCGGCAGCCCGCAACTGGACGCAGCAAAGCATGGCCATTAAAAAGGTTGCGCGTGCTCGATTGTTGCGTGGCAGCGGTCGTCGGCGTGTAGTCGGATCGCGATGAGAGAGCTTTTTTCGCCAGGGCGCGCTCGATCGATCGCCCAACGGTGCCTATTCAGGTAGAGAGAACTTATGAACGCTGCGGCCGACGGGTTGAGACTCGAACGGTTTCGCGACTACTTGCGGCTGCTGGCCGAAATGCACCTCGACCGGCGGCTGCAAGCCAAGCTCGATCCGTCCGACGTCGTGCAGCAAACGCTGTTGGAGGCCCACCGTGATCAGGATAAATTCCGCGGGCAAACCGACGAAGAACTGGCGGCCTGGCTGCGGCAGGCGCTCGTCCACAATCTCGTCAATGCGGCGCGTGATTTTGCACGGGCGAAGCGCGACGTTCGGCGAGAGCAGGCGCTGGAAGCATCCATCGGACATTCCTCCTGCCGGCTCGACGCCTGGTTGGCCAGCGGCGATTCGTCGCCCAGCCATCGCGCTGGGCGCAACGAGCAGCTTCTGCTGCTCGCCGACGCCCTGGCACAACTGCCGCCGGCACAGCATGAAGTGGTCGTGCTGCGGTATCTGCACGGCTGGCCGATTGCCGAAGTTGCCGGCTACATCGGCCGTACTCCCGCCGCCGTCGCCGGGCTGTTGCACCGCGCACTCGTGCAGTTGCGCGGGAAACTGTCGTGCCTCGAAGAACGTACACACCATGACTGAACTGGGATGCGCGAAATGGTCGACTTCGAGATCCAAACGAGTCGAAAGTGATCTATCGGATTTGTACCACTCCACGGGGCTTGTCCCCGTGGTCGATTCGATTGACTGGCTAACGGGGCGCCGCCGCGAAAACTCTTCTCCGCCGGGCTCGTCCCGGTGGAAAGCACGATTCATTCGGCTGCCGGCGCGAATGGCCGGTCAACCATGCGCTCGACCGGGACAAGCCCGGCACGGGGCGAGGTGTGGTTTGGGTTAACCTTTAGCCTGTCAATCATTGCCCGCCGGGGACAAGCCCCGGACGTGGCACAACAAACCGGCATCACATGGAAGGCATCGCATAACCGCATTTCGCGCGGGCCAGGATTGACCTATGAATGACGATCGACGCCTTGATGAAACAATCTCGCTCGATAACCGGCTGGCCACCGTACTCGCAGAATACCTGGCAGCGGCCGACGAGCAGTCGCCGCCCGACCGTGAGACGTGGATCGATCGTCATCCCGATCTGGCTGCCGAGCTGACCGAGTTCTTCGCCGCCCACGATGCGGTCGAGCGGCTGGCCAGTCCGCTACGTCAGGCCGTGACGACCGTGCAGTTGGCGGCGGGCGAGAGCGTGACGACACTGGGCTATGCTCCCGCGGTCGGCAAAGCGGTCGAGCCGACCACGATGTTCGGCGACTATGAGATCATCGAAGAAATCGCGCGGGGCGGCATGGGCGTGGTTTACAAGGCACGGCAGGTCAGCCTCAACCGGCTGGTCGCGGTAAAGATGATCCTTTCCGGCCAGCTTGCCAGTGCCGACGACGTGCGGCGGTTCCGCGCCGAAGCCGAGGCGGCGGCCAACCTGCGGCATCCCAACATCGTGGCCATTCATGACGTGGGCGAGCGCGGCGGGCAACACTTCTTCTCGATGGAATACGTTGCCGGAAAAAGTCTCTCCCAGATGGTGCGAGAACATCCGCTCTCGCCCGAGCAAGCGGCCCGCTACGTGAAGATTGTGGCCGAGGCCATCGAATATGCTCACCGGCAAGGCATTTTGCACCGCGACCTCAAGCCCTCGAACGTCCTGATCGACGAGGCCGATCAACCGCGGATTACCGACTTTGGCCTCGCCAAACGGCTGGGGAGCGATTCCGCCGCCACGATGTCGGGCATGGTAGTCGGCACGCCCAGTTACATGTCGCCCGAGCAGGCGCTGGGCAGCCCGTCGATCGGCCCGGCCGCCGATGTTTACTCGCTGGGCGCGACGCTCTACGACCTGGTGTCTGCCCGGCCGCCGTTTCGAGCCGACTCGCCATTGGAAACTCTGCGACAGGTTCGCGACTGCGAGCCGGCCTCGCCGCGCGTGCTCAACCCCAAGGTCCCGCGCGACCTGGAAACGATCTGCCTGAAGTGCCTGGCCAAAGACGCGCAGCAGCGCTATGCCGGCGCCGCCGACGTGGCGGAAGAATTGGGCCGGTTCCTGGAGGGCGAACCGATTCGCGCTCGGCCCATCGGCAGTTTCACGCGGGCCGCCCGCTGGGCCAGGCGGCATCCGCTGCCGGCCGGCGTGATGGCGACCGCCGCGGTGTTGCTGTTGGTGGTGACCGCGGCGACGCTCTCCGTGGCGCGGCAGTTGGAGCGGCAGCTCCGCCGCGAAGTGCTCGAGAGCAACAAATACGCCGCGCGAAACGTGGCCAACACGCTCCGCGGGCAGTTGAGTCACTGGGGCGACGCGGTCGCCGAAGTGGCCGGCGACGAAGACCTGATCTCCGCCCTCGAATCGGGGGCGGGGGTCGAGGAGCTGCAGCAGTTTATCACCGGCCGACATGCCTACTATGCCAGTCCCGAGGGCGGGCTGGTGAAGCCGGGCGAGCCTTCGCTGTTTACGAACTGGTTCATTCTCGATCGGCGCGGCATCGCTCGGGCGCGCTCGCCGGAATTGGCCGGCTTCTTGGACAAGGACTACGGCTTTCGCGATTACTTTCAGGGCGCCCTGCGCTCGGCGGCCGGCGAGGTACACGTGTCGCACGTTTATCTCAGCGAGAACGACAAGCTTTACAAGTTCGCCTTGTCGTCGCCAATCCGCCGGTCGAACACCGATGAGCCTCCCTTGGGCGTGTTGGTGGCGACCGTCGCCACGGATTCCAGTTTCGGGCTGCCGTATCTGCACGACGAGCATCGCAAAGCGGCGCTGGTCGGGCCGCTCGATCCGCCGCGGCGGCCCAGCGCCGGTGATTCACCCGCGCGACGAGAAGTGATTCTCGTGCATCCCGCCTACACCGAGCCGGGCAAACGGGCCGTAACGGTCGACAGCATTCTCTTGCGAAGCGTGCAGGCCGAACGCCGCGACGCCAGGCTGTATTATCCGTCGGGCGATGAGGCGGTGGCGGCCGACGACACGTTCTTCGATCCGATTTATGGCGGCCGATGGCTGGCGGCGTTCGCTCCGGTGCCAGACAGCGAGTTCGTCGTCATCGTCGAGCAGCGCTACGACGACGCCATCCAATTGCCAGGCGGTCTTGCCCGGCAGTTAGTCGTGTGGGGCGGTGTAGCGGTCACGCTTGGGGTAGTGTTGTTAGGAGCCTCGATCGGTTACGCGGTGCGCGGCACGGTCAGAAGGCGGGAGTAAGCATTGAGGGTACCGGGAGGCTTACGCCTCCCGCTCGCCAGGCGAGCGGCACACGTCAGTGTGCCGGTGAATCATCTCATCCTTCATCCAGTTCTCTACAGCTAAGGAGACTTGAATGGACCAGCACGAAAGAGACCTCTTCGACCGGGTCGCCGCATTCGAGTTCGACGAGCCAGGAACCGAATTGACGTTTCGAGAGCGCCTGGCGCGAGAACATGCGTGGCCGTTGTCGTTTGCGGCCCGTGTGATCGAGGAATATAAAAAATTCGCCTTTCTGGCGATGACGGCCGGGCACCCGGTCTGTCCGTCGGACGATGTTGACGAAGCATGGCATTTGCACCTGACCTACACGCGGTCGTACTGGCACGACTTCTGTCCTCTGCTCGGCAAGCCGTTGCACCATCATCCGACGAAGGGCGGAGCGGCTGAACTCGCAAAGCACGTCGGCTGGTATCAGCAGACGTTGGCCAGTTATCGGCGAATGTTCGGCCACGGGCCGCCGGCGGATATCTGGCCGACGGCCGCCGAGCGGTTCCATTTCGGCCGCGGCCGGCGCCGCGTCGATTTGAACGACAACTGGGTGATTCCCAAACCTCGGCTGCGGCGACTGGGCGCGCTGGTGATGGCGGCCGGCGCCGCTGGCCCAGCCGCCGGTATGACGCTTAACCCATTCGACTTCAACGGCCCCACCTTTATCTTGCTTTACCTGATGTTGTTGGTGGTGGCGGTCATAGCCGCTCTCTTGCTCCGTCGCTCGTTGCGGGGCGGCGAGCAAGAAGCCAGCAACGATTCGCTCGGCCCGTACGAGACCGCGTACCTCGCCGGCGGCAAGAGGCTTGCCATTCGCGCGGCGCTCGCGGCCTTAGTCAACCGCGGCGCGCTCGTCGTACGTCGAGACGAGAAAA
>DASSFG010000231.1:0-5110 GCA_035694685.1 Pirellulales bacterium | reverse complement strand
CATTCGTTATTCGGATTTCGTCATTCTTTCGTTATTCGTCATTCGTCATTCGATATTCGTCACTGCACGTGCCCCTCCGTCACCTGCATGAACACTTCTTCCAGCGTCTTGGTCAGGCTGCCGTAAGCAACGACGCGAAAGCCGGCTTCGATCATCGCGCGTAACAAGGCGGCTTCGGCCGCGGCGTCGGCCAGGTGGTGGAACGTCGTGCTCGTGCCCTCGGTTTGGATTTCGTCAACCCCTTCGCGCTGACTGAGCCAGTTGGCCAACGCCGCCGCGTCGTCGAGCAGACGCACCTGCATGCGTGTGGCTTGTCGCGATTGTTGGCCGCGCTGGATCTCTGCCACGGAGCCAACGGCCAATAACCGGCCGCGCTCGATGATGCCTACCAGGTCGCACATCTCGGCCAACTCGGTGAGAATGTGCGAGCTCACCAGCACTGTCTTGCCGTGGGCTGCCAAGGCCCGGATCATCTCGCGCAACTGAATGCGGGCACGCGGATCGAGCCCGGCGGCCGGCTCGTCGAGCACCAGCACGGCAGGATCGTGAATCAAGGCCCGGCCCAGACAAAGCCGCTGCTTCATGCCCTTCGACAGCCCGTCGATCGGCTTCTCGGCCAGCAGGTCGAGCTTGGTAAAGCTCATCACGTAGCTCAGCGCCCGAGTACGCTCGCTGCCGCGCAGACCATAGGCACGAGCGTAAAAGTCGAGATACTCGCGAACGTTCACGTTCGAGTAGGTGCCGAAATAGTCGGGCATGAAACCCAGCCGCCGACGCACGCGGTCCGGGTCGTTCACCACTGAAAAACCATCGACCAGGGCATCGCCGTAGGTCGGCTGGTCGAGCGTCGAGAGAATGCGCATGCTGGTGGTCTTGCCGGCGCCGTTGGGACCGATGTAGCCGAACACCTGGCCGCGTTCGACGGCGAAGTTGACGTCGCACACGGCGCGCGTGCGGCCAAAGTAGCGGTGCAAACCGCGCAGCTCGATCATGGAATGCATGGTCACCACTTCCCCACTACGACGTGCAGGCTGTCTTCCTCGCGCGGCTGGTCGATGCCAAGCACCACTTCGGGAGAACGCTCGACAATCGCCACGTAGCTGTTTGCGGCCAGTGAAAATCCTTTGGAGGCCGGCGCAGACGAACGCGTGCCCGGCCCCATGATCACGTCGCGCAAGTCGGTTTCCAAGCGGCTGCTGGCAAAGGACGGCGCGGGCAAATTGTTGTTCATGGCGGCGTAGTAGCGGTAATAGGCCCGCCGGCCGCTGAAGCCGTAACTGCTCGGCTGCACGAATCCCTCGGGCACGCCGGGTTTATGATCCGCGACGTACTGCTCTAACGCTTTCCCAGGTTCCTCGACCGCCACTAACGTGACGGTCGCCCCCGGGGCGACGTCGGAGGCGGCAAAGTAATTGCCCTGCTCGTCGGTCGCCACCAGGTGAATGATGCGCGAACCAAGCTGGTTTTCAATCTGCGGTCCCGAGGCGCCGGTGGAAGCGATGTATCGCAGACCGGCCTGGCTGTTGCGAGAACGCACCGTAAGCAATTGCGTGGGCGTACGCGAGGGCAGCCAGCCGGAGACAAGATCCTGCCTCTCGTTCGACCAGATCACGTTCTGACGGCGAGGCATCTCGCTGACGTCGCCGTCGTTGGCCGCCAATGGCAGCACGACGACGTCGTCGGGGAAGGCAAGCCCGGCCGAGGGCGCCAGTCCCGCATAATAGGAAATGCGCGACCAGCACACCGCGTGTCCGGTGCGCTGGTCGAGGTGCGTGATGCTGCGGGCGCGCACCCGCACGTCGAGGCCGTCTGCCACGAGCGCGTAGGCAAACAGCGCCAACGTGACCGTGAATGCCGCCAGCGGCACGACGATCACCAGCAAGTGCAGGCGTCCGCGCCGGCGGAGCCAGAAATAGTTGAGCGGCCCGATGGCCAGCACGAAGGCCGTGATCAGCACGCGGAACTCGGTCACCGGCGCCATTCCCACGCCGCGCACCAGCCAATTCCAAAAATCGCCATTTTTGCGGTCGAGCGAGAGACCATGCCGCCGATACCACAGCCAGCGCTCGGGACCGAGCGAGTTGAGCATCCAGATCCAATCCTGGGCCGGCTGAGCGAACAGGTCATTGGTATCGGCGGCCAGCAGCACGCCGTCACCGCAGCGACGCAGGCGAAATGGCGGCGGATCGGGCACAACGGTGGGGGCCTGGCCAACGAGCGGCGGTTGACTTCCGCCAAAGGCCCGCAGCCGGTTACTGCAATCGGCCGCGCTCGGCTTTGACCACTCGGTCGCAACTTGGCCGCCGGCCAGCGAAGCGCCTGGCGCAAGTAAGCGGGCGGCTTCGTCGGCACGCTGGCCCGCGGGACCGACGTCGTAGAGCACGACGTTTCCGCCCGAAACCAGCCAGTCGCGAAGCGCCTGGCACCGCTCCGGTTCCTCCGCCGCAAGTTTCTCCAAGTGTCCGGCTGAAATGCAAACAAGGTCGAGGCTGCTCAACTCGAGCCAGCGACGCGGCAGACGGTCGAGAGGGAGATGAACGAGCGAGGGCAACGGCGGCGCGGCCGTCCCCGCCGCCACAGGCGGCGTGATGCCGCCATACTGGTTCTGGCTCACGTCGCTAGGGAAGATCGACATCAGCGCTCCCGAGCCCGGATCGCCCAAAAAGCTCGTCACCGCCGGCGGCGCGCCGGCGGGTGGAACGATCGAAGGCCCGACTGCCAGCACATTGGGCAGACCCTCGAACGCGACGCCGCCAGTGAAGGCCCTGATGGGTTGCGAGAGTTTTCGTGAATAATCGCCGTTGAGCCAGACTTCGACGTTGTACGTATTGAAGGCGAACAACTGCGGCGCCGCAATCGTTTCCACCACGCCCATGCTGCCGGCGGGCAGCTCGATGTCCTGGCTGACTGCAATCTCGCGATCATTGCCATACCAATTCTGCCTGGCGTGCAACTCGATATGAATGGTTTGGTCGGCCGGCAAGGGCGCCGCCGTCGCCACGGCCACTTCAACCGGCCGATAACCCGCCCCATCGACCCACTGCGTGGAGACGGTCAAGGTGATGCCCTTGGCGGCACTGGTCGAGACGCCGCCCGATACCGCGCGGACGGTGCGGGCCGGTTCGAGCAGGAGCAGCAACACCAGCACCGACTGTAGGGTGGGACAAGCGAGTTGGCGAGCGCCGGCCCACCATGCCGGGGATGGTGGGCCGGCGCTCGCTCCGCTCGCTGGTCCCGCCGCGGCATGCGCAAGGTATCGCTCGTTCCGCGCGTCCGCGCGATGCGGATTCTGTCCCGCCACGTCCGGGGCTTGCCCCCGGCGGGCGCTGACTGGCAGGCTAGATGTCCGGCAACATACGCCCCCCCGTTTCCGCGTTGCATTTGCGCGGGTCAGTGCCACAACGCCACAGACGTGCTGCGGAGGTACCCTTTTCATCTTTCACCTCTCCTGAAATGGAGACTGGGCAACCTGCAACTGGCCAAACGGCGACTGGCCAAACGGCGACTTTCCCGGAGTGCTCGTTCGGCGGCCAGGCAAAATCAAGGAAAACACCCACATTACAAAAAACATCAGGCCGTGCACCGCCAAGATCAGCACTAGGGCCGCCAGACCGATGATGACCGCAATCGCCCAGGGTGTGCCCCGCAGCGCAGCGGCCCCAATTAATGAGACAAAGCCGCACACCACCATCGCGGCCATGATCGAGCGTAAGGAAAATTGAGGCGCCAGCATTCCCATGATTGTGCCATTGTGCGGAGCGACTTTCCACTGGATTTCGCAGCGTGCGTCGCGAATCTTGCTAATAGCCGTGCGCGATAACAGGACGTTAAGCAGGTCGAACAGCAGTGGTGGCTGGGGCAGAGCCGCGACAAGTACGTGTTTTTCGCGGAGAATGCGTTGCCGCGGCGATGCCCCGGAAGACGCGGCCACCGGGGCATCGCCGGCCGGCCGCGGGTCTGACGAGTTGCTGAGTCGAACGCGGCCAGCTTTGCCCCAGCCACCGATGCGGTTGAGTCCGGTGATCGCGCACGGCGATCTAACAGATCCGCCCGATACGACACGTAACCACTGTCTGGGCACGAGGATTGCCCTTATATACGCTGGTTGGCGGGGATTCCCGCCCAAGATGGGAAAGGAGCTCGAATGATGAAAACCTCGAACCACAGGCATGAAGTGCGAATTCAGCTCGACACCAAGCATTGCTCGCTCAGACCTGATGAAATCGCCAAAATGGAGGAGAATCTCGGCACCTTGCGCTCACGGGCAGAGCAGTTTCCAATCAACGATTTTTATGTCACCGTGACGCGCTTCCCGCGTAGCGGCGACTTCCACGTCAAAACCAGTCTCGTGCTTACCGGTCGCACGCTTTTTACGGGCGATCGGGACGAACACTTTCACCCTGCCTTTTTGCGCTGCGTCCGCAAGCTCGTGTCGAAGCTGGACGCCTACATTGAAGCGCTGGGCAACAAACCGGCCATCGCCAAGCAGGAGGAGGGCACGCAACTCGAGGTGGTGCCGACGGCGGCGCCAGACGCGGAGCAACTCGACCAGGCGGTGCACGACGGCGACTATGCGGCCTTCCGGCGGGCCGCTGGCGTCTACGACGAGCCCGTGCGGCGACGCGTGAGCCGTTGGATCAATCGTTATCCGCAGCTCGAGGCCCGCCTGGGCAACGAGATTTCGATTGACGATGCCGTGGAGGAGGTCTTTCTGAACGCCTACGAGCGCTACGCCGATCGGCCGCAATCCTTGCGGCTGGGTCAGTGGTTGGAGGATCTGATCGATCCCTCCTTGAGGGCTTTGCTCGAAAATCCCAACGAGGAGTTGGAGTCGATCAGCCTCGCCCGCACACTGCAAGAAATGGATTTGTCGGGTGCCCGGCAAGAGACGAGCAGGTAGTTGCTCTGTCAATACTCAAATGATGGATCACAAGGAATCACGGTGGGACTCGCTTCGCTCGTCCCACCCTGGTCCGCGCAAATTGCGGTTTTGCGAGGCGACTCACTTGATGCCGGTTTTGTTCCGCCACGACGGGGCTTGTCCCCGTCGAGCGCTGACTGACAGGCTAGATGTCCGGCACCATACGCGCGCCCGTTTCCGCGTTGCATC
>DASSFG010000230.1:0-4184 GCA_035694685.1 Pirellulales bacterium | reverse complement strand
TCCACGTTCTTGACTTCCGTCGAACGATAGGCTTTGCTCTTTTTCACGGGGACGACCTCCTAAAACAGGGTTTGGTTGGCAACAACTCAACCTTAACCCTCTTGAGGCGTCCCCGCTTTTACATACCTATAACCAACTACGCTATACTCGCCACCATCCATCAATATACGGCTGAAAGAGCACTAGATATGGACCAGGCCAGACGCTCCTTTTTAGGCCAAGCCAGCTTGGGGTTGGGCTCACTGGCGCTCGCCTCAATCATGAACGAGGCAGCGCAGGCGGCGGGCGAAGCGAAATGGCCCGGCGCGGTGCGGCCACTGCACCATCCGGCCAGGGCGCGGCGCGTCATCTTCCTGTGTATGGCCGGCGGCCCTTCACATCTGGAGACGTTCGACAATAAGCCGAAGCTCGCCGGGCGAGATCATCGCCTGAGACGCCGACAGTATTAACGCTTTGCAACCGGCAGTCTGAAATTCGTGTTTGTCGTTGCCTGTCAGCCGCAGTAGAATGCCTTATATGAACGCCGAAGCCATCCAATCCATGTTGCGCGTAAAGCCGTTTGTTCCGTTCGAGGTCCATTTGTCGGGCGGCGAAGTCCACGAAGTCCGCCACCCGGAAAACGCGGTCGTGCTCAAGAGCAATCTGTTTATCGGCTTTCCTGAAACAGACAGCTTCGCCTTGTGCGCGTTGGGGCACATAACCGAAGTTCAACCACTTCAACGGGCATAGTCTATCTCGGTTCGTCCTGCGCCGGTTCGAGCACGGCTTTGAGTTGCTTCTCGGTTTCGGTGCCGGCGCCGATCAAGACGCGCAACACGTTCCCGTCGGGGCCGATGACGACGGTGTGAGGTATGGCCGTGGCGCCGTAGCGCGCCGCCACGGCGCCGTCGCGGTCGAGGACCGCGGTGGCGTCGACCCCCATCCGTTCGAGCGCCGTCTTGGCCTGTTCGGCCGACTCGCGCAGGTTGATCGCCACTAACGCCACATGTCCGCCGGGCGCTGCCGCCACCGTTTGCGCAACATTGGGCAATCCTTTGACGCAGGGCGCGCACCACGAGGCCCAGAAGTCGAGCACGACGAGCCGGCCGTGCTCGTGCGACAGGCGAAACTTGCCGCCGTCGATCAGGTCGAGCTCGAAGTCGGGAGCGGGCTTACCGACGAGCGGCGAATCGTCGCTGGCACCCGCCGACTGGTCGCCGGCCATGAAGGCCTTTGGCTCGGGGGCCGGCGTCAGCGCCCAGTCGTTGTAGAGCGTCTGACTGGCGGCCTGCTGCACGCGTTTGCCCAGCAGCAGCTCACTGAGCCGGTCGAGAGGCAACTGACATTCGCCCAGGATGTCGCTCACGCCGGCGATGACGTGCCCGTCGATCTCGGTAACGACAAACGTCAAACGCGTGCCGTCGGCACAGACGGCGTGAGCGAGATTCGGAGGCGGCGCGTCGGCGTCGATGACGCCCTTTTCGGGTTCCTGCGCAGCCAAGGACCGATCGGCGGCCGCCTCGGCGAGACTGTCGTCGGGCGTTTCGGGCGGCTTGCCATCGGAAGCGTTTGGCCGCCCGTCATCGGCTGGCGGGTGTAGCCAGATCAGGGCATCGATCCGGTCGCGGGGAAATTCACGTTCGTTGTCACCCACGGCAAACCGCAGCGAGCTTTCCGACATAACGAGCAATCGGCCGCGCAGGTAGTCGCCATTGACCGCGCACAGAACGTGGGTCGGCGGATCGTCGCGGCTCAGTCGCGGCAGTGTCAGCAAGCGGGCAATCTTTTCGCGTTCGGCGTTGGCCAACGTTTTTGCGGGCCCGCCGTTGGCCTGACGCATCGTCCGCTCTCGGCCCGTCAGCTCGTCGAGTCTGCGTCCCCGCGATCCCGCTGCCTCGGTGCCGCCCAGGTCGACCGCTTTGACGTTCGCGGCAGGGATCTGTTTTTCGGCCGACGCCGTGCGGCAACGGACGCCGCTCCGGTCGATGCCGATAATCTGGCAGCGGAACGTATCGCCCGTCGTCAGATACAGAGTGGCGGCGGCGGCACCAGTGTTATCGCGGCCACGCAGGACGCTGTCTTGCTGTTCGGCCTTTGCATTGGCGGCGGCCGGGCGTTTGACTTCGGCCTGCCGGGGCGGTCGGGCGGACGAATTAACCGCCGTCGTGTGCCTAACGCCAGTGAGGCCGAAGCGGGCCAGCGATTGCGCGGCAATTTGAGCCGAGGCGTCGTCGCGCAGCGGAGCTGCTTCAGCAGAGCCGGCGGGCAACCAGAAGACGGCGCTATGTCCGTCTTCGGCCCGGCCAGGAGCAAGCTGGCCGTGCGTGCGGCCACCATCGAGCCACATCACCAGCCCCCGGGCCTGTATCTCTTCGCCCGGCGGATAGGAAAACGCCATGCCGGCCAAAGCGTCCAACGGCAACGAGGGGCTCTCCAGCAGCCGAGTGTCGATGGAGGCGCAATCAAGCGACAGCCGCTCGCCGTCAATGCCGGCGAACCAGCCGCTCAAGAGCGTGCCGTCGATACACGACACGCGCAAGGGGCGCTCCTTCGGCGCCTCAGGCTGGCCGAAGTAGATGCGCGCCACCTGATCGTCGGCGCAGAGAACGTCACCGTTGCCGCTGGACACCATGAACCGCCGGTGCTCGGCATCGTAGCCGGCAAGCATGCCGTCAACGACCGTGCCGTCGATCTTGTGCAACTGCGGCTTAGCCACGTCCAACGACTTGGGGAGCGAGCCGCTCCAATTCCAGACCCGCAAACGCTCGAACCGCAGGCCGCCCCGTTTGTGCTCCAGGCAAACGCCCGGCAGCACTCGCGGCTCTTCCGATTTCACTTGCACACTGGCCAGCGGCAGACCCTCGGCTGAAAAGACGTCGGCCCGTTGCTCGTGCTGGTCGAGGAGCACACGCAGGTGGACCGTGTCGCGCTCGGGGCCTGCGGCCAGCGTCATGACACGGGCGACGTCGATGTCGTTGTCGGTCTCATAGACGGCGATCACGTCGAAATCGACCACCTCCAGGCGGAATCCGTCGCGACGAATGGCTTCTCCCTCGCCCACGCCGAGCGACAAGCGAAAGACCGGCGGAAATAGCGACGAGACCTCGAACTCGACTAGCGCTCGCGCCGGAAGTTCGATGGCACGATAAATCTGCGCGCCGTCCTTGTCGCTGGCGAGCGCACCTTCGTCGTCGCGCCAACCATCAGGCGAGGCCTGCCATTCACCGAGGCCGTTGGGGCCGAGATAGACCAACGGGTTCGCTTTGCAGCGCTCCAGGCAACGCAAGGCCGAGCGTTTGATGCGCAGCTCGCCGGCCAGTGAGGAGCGAAAAAGGAGATTGTCAGCACTAATGCCTGTGATATCGCCGTACAACACGTCGCCGCCAGCCAGTTCCAGTCGATAGTCATGATCGCGCCAGCCGGGCGCGACCGCGCGTGAAAACCGGACGCGCTGAACCGCACTCAGGTCAAACTCGAACAGCCGCGTAAAACTCGGCGACTGCCAGCCGAGCTTGTTTGGCTGCGCCGAAGCCGCCGGGGCGCCTGCCAGCCAGTCGTCGCCCGCCAGAAAAAGCACGGGCACGTTGGTTGGGGGCGTCGGTTCTTCGTCGGTGTTTGCCGCCGAGCGATGTCCTGGTTGCAGATCGTTGATGACGCCCATCTCGCTGCGCCGGACCCGTTGCGCGTTCGCAGGCGGTGCGAAGGTCGCCCACGCGAGCAGCAGGGCGACTAGGGGTAGACGGTAGACGGTAGATGGTAGACGGGGAAGGGTGAATTGAAAATTGAAAATTGAAAATCGCAAATCGCAAATTGGCGCAAGCGGAAATAATCGGCTTCCTGGCGGTTGCCTTCTGCCTTTTGCCTTCTGCCTTTTGCCTTCTGTCTTTGCGGCCGGCAGGTAGACGGTAGACGGTAGACAGGACAACGGAGAAAGGTCGAATCCAAGTGCGGCGGCGAAGCCGCCCGAATTAGCCGCGTAGCGGCGACAGAATTTAGCCGTGGGCGTCAGCCCACGGTCGGTCGTCGGTCGAACCGGTAAAGCCGCGTAGCGGCGACAGAGCGTGGAGGTGGCGAGTTGTTTTCTGCGTCTTGCACGTTGCGTTTGGCAGCGCCCATAAATGCACGTCAAAATGCAAAATGCAAATTGCAAACTGCAAAATGGGCCCGAGATAGCGATTCGCTGCACGGCCATCGTCGAACGAATG
>DASSFG010000229.1:0-8462 GCA_035694685.1 Pirellulales bacterium | reverse complement strand
CAAATTCTGGGAAGCGTGGCAGGACGAGCTCGGTTCGGTCCGGCTATTGGATCCGGCCTGCGGCAGCGGCGCGTTTTTGATCGAAGCCTTCGACCAGTTGCACGCCGCCTACCAGGCCTCGAACGACCGCCTGCAAGAGCTGCGCGGGCACCGCACGCTCTTCGACCTCGACAAGCGCATTTTGGAGAACAATCTCTACGGCGTCGACCTGAACGAAGAAGCGATCGAGATTTGCCGCCTCAGCCTCTGGATCAAGACCGCCGAGCGCGGCAAGGTCTTAACGAGTCTCGACCACACCATTCGTGTCGGCAACAGCGTGGTCGATGACCCGGCGGAACACGAAAAGGCGTTTAACTGGCACGCCGAATTCCCGGAGGTTTTTGGCGAGGTGCGAAGCGCCCAAGGCGGTTTCGACGTGGTGGTGGGCAATCCACCTTACGTGCGTCAGGAGCTATTGAGCGACATCAAGCCGTATCTCCAGCGCGAGTACCGCTCCTATCACGGCATGGCCGACCTGTACGTCTATTTCTATGAGCGCGGCCTGCGCCTGCTGCGGCCGGGCGGCCTACTGTCGATGATCGTGACGAACAAATGGATGAAGTCGGGCTACGGCGAGCCTCTGCGCCGTTACTTTGCCGAAAATGCCTGGATTGAATCCGTCGTTGACTTCGGCCACGCCAAGCAGATTTTCGAGGACGCCGACGTCTTCCCCTCGATCATCGTCGCCCGGAAACCCACCGCAGCCCCAAAGCCGAAGACCGCGCGCCTTTGCTCCATCCCGCGCGAACAACTCCGCATCGATGATCTGAGCCGGCAGATTGAGCATGAGGGCGTGGCGTTGCCATTAGAGCAGCTCGGCGCGGAAACCTGGCAACTCGAGCCGCAAGGGGTGAGCCATCTATTGGCGAAGATCGCCGAGCGCAGCCGGCGCCTAACGGTTTTCGCCGGAGTCGAACCATTGTCGGGAATCAAGACCGGGCTGAATGAGGCTTATCTGATCGACACGCCGACAAAGCAAGCGATTATCGCTGGCCATGGCGGTAGCGCCGCTTTGCTAAAGCCGTACTTACGCGGTCAGGATTTCAGCCGTTGGAGCGCCGATTGGGCCGGCTGGTGGATGATCGTTTTGCGGTCGAGCGAGAATTACGCGTGGCCCTGGGCCGACGCAGGGCACAACGCCGAGGAGGTTTTCAGCAAGGCTTACCCCGCGATTCACTCGCACCTTACCAGGTTCCGCGAGGCACTCGATAAGCGACAGGACCAAGGCCGGTATTGGTGGGAGTTGCGTTCGTGCGCCTATTGGTCGTCGTTTGACGAAGCGAAGATCATGTACCCGGAGATCACGTGGCGCGCGTCGTGGACGCTCGACACCTTGGGCACGCTTTGCAACAACACCGCGTACATTTTGCCGTCAAGCGATTCGTGGATCCTTGCTGTCGCGAACGCCCCGATAACCTGGTGGTATGCTTGGCGCACGGCAATGCACGGCAAGGATGAAGCGTTGCGGTACATCAAGGAGTTTGTCCGTGATTTGCCAATCCCCGAGCCGAGCGAGACCCAACGCGCGGAAGCCGAGCGCACGGTAGGCCAGCTCATCCAAATGGCGCGTGATGAGCACGGCGCTCGACGCCTGCTTCTCGATTGGCTCCGCATCGAACACGAAATCGAGAAGCCGAGTCAGAAGCTGCAATCGCCGTTCGAGCTGGATTCCGACGCGTTTGTGGGCGAGGTGAAGAAGGCGCGCGGGCGGAAGAACCCCTTGAGTGCGGCGGGCTTGCGTAGCCTGCGTGAGGAGCACGCCCGCACGATCGAGCCCGGCCAGCGACTCGCCGCCGAAGCCTTAACCCTGGAGCATCGTCTCAGCGACCTCATCAACGCCGCCTACGGCCTCACCCCCGACGAAGTCGCCCTCATGTGGGCCACGGCTCCGCCCAGGATGCCGTTTCCTGAAATGAGGTAGAGGCACATGACACGTTTTTTTTCGAGATGTCATAACGATGCGGGATATTCGTTCGGGCGGCGTCTTGTTCGCGCGTCGGTGATCGTCGCGGCCAGCTTTGCGTACGTGTGTTACGTCGATTTTTTGGCCGGCGCGCGGTCAAGTGGATGGAATGCTGTTTTTTCCATAATGCTTGGTGCGTTGGCGCTAAAACTTCTTGCCATTGTTTGCGCAATTAGCTGGATCCCTGCCCATGCGAGGCGGTTCCTGCTCCTGCTAGATCAGCTTCGCCTTTCGGAGCCATGCTACCAGCGCCGACGTTACCTCGCGCTTAAGAAGGGAGGGCATTTCATTCCACCGTTCGGCATAATGGATTCTTGTTTGTACTCGCGTTGCAACGAGCTCAAGCAGGACAGCGGGCGTCGTCGGAAGGCTGCTTTTTTACTTGAGCTGATGCTGACGACTTTCTTCAGCGTATCCAATCTCTGCTATGCTTCGGCCGCCGTGCTCGTTCTCGTCGCGTATGCAGGTGACGTCCCGTCCGATCCATTACGGCTTTCACTAGCGCTGTTCTCCTTGTTTTCAATTGCGGCAATGGCGAGGAAGTCATCGTCGGGTTGGCGTTGTTAGGCGACGAGTATCCCCGGCACCTACACGGGCGCGGCAATCCGACAGCCGCAAGCCCGTTGCTGCGGCAGCTTTCTCTTTTCTCGGACCTCTTTGGCGCCGCCATCGTCACGGGTTGTGCGGCGTGCCTCACATGGGCCCTGCGCGTGCAAGACGCATTCGGCGGCGACGGGCTGGGCGATGTTTACCACGGGAGCGGATTGATCGCGATATCCGCTCTTGTGCGATCCGTGTCGTTCGTCGTCACCACCCTGTTGACGGTTGGGTACGGAGACATTTGGCCGTCGAACCTCGGTTGCCGGCTAATGGTGATGGTCATACAGGCGCTTGGCCTGCTTCTGCTCCTTTTGATCATCCAACTCGCATTGGGGCTGAAGGCAGAACAGGGGAAAGAGCGAGAATCAGGGCTCTCCCCGCCCGCAAGGCACCGCGCCTCTGGTTGGCTCACGCCAGTCCTGACCATCGCTGCTATGGTCGCTTTTGCCGTTGCGACCATACGTCTAAGCTTTTGAAGATCTCGATCTAACGCGATGCCGCTGCCAAGAACCGACAACGGCACGTTGTGGGGCGTAGCCGGCGCCATAACAATGCACACCCGCGCCGAAGCTCCCCCGCGGCGGCCCATGGCCGGTTTGGGCCGTAGAATTCGGCGTGGCCGGCGGGCTATAATTCAAGCCACAGGCACGAGCAGGCATAATGAGCACGATTGAGGTATCGCCGGTAACAAAGGTCGCTGACATAGAACAAGGCATTCGCGCCCTCGGGATCGTTGGCCAACCGGAGCTTCGATTGCCCGAGCGGATCGAACGATCTGCGTTCGGCGGAGAAGCCGCGCTCATACAATACATCGTCACCTGGGCGAGGCGGTTTCAGTCCGGGCGCCTGTTGACCGACATACCCGCATCTGCCGCCGCGCCAGGCCACAGCGACCCACCCGCCGAAGCGACGCGGTTGTGCCGCTGGCCCTATGGGTTCGCGGCCGCCCTGATGGCCTCCGACGTGATCGCCAACGATGGTAAAACATCCGTTCGCAACGTGACAAACCGCGAATGTGGCCGAGTCGTCGACGGCATGTCGCGAAGCCTGCGCGAGGCCTCCTACGGGCATAGGACTTTTTTGGCCTGTGTTGAACCGAGCACCAAGGCAAACCTGCCCGCCTTCTATTGGCCCGACGGCACCGTACGCAACCGCTCCGAGTTCCGGTCCCTCGTCAATCGGCTGCTCGACTGCAAAGCGGGGCAATTTGTCGGCGAACAATTCGACAGCACGATCGTCGAAGGGCTGGGGAACATTCTCTTTGAGTTGTTCAAAAACACACATGACTGGTCGAGAACCGATTTAACCGGCGCCCCGTTCGCCCGATCCCTCCGCGGCCTCCTGATGACGCGGTTCAACATGCCGCTTGCGGCCGCCCGTCGCGCGGCCGCAAACGGTTGGCCACTTGAACGGTATGTCTCGGGGCTCAAGGGCGCCGAAGACGCGGCGTTCGTGAGGATTCTTGAGCTGTCGGTTTTCGACAGCGGCCCCGGCCTCGCGTGCAGGTGGCTTGGATCTCCGCTGAGCGAGGTCACCATCGAGCAAGAACATGAGGCGTGCTTGGCATGCCTGAGAAAACACCAATCGTCATCGGCAAGCGCACACCGAGGTCTCGGGCTTCATGACGTGATGAAAACGCTCTCACCCTTGCGGGCTTTTGTGCGGATTCGAACCGGCCGACTAACGCTTTATAGAGATTTCATTCAGAACCCGCTTGGTGCAAATGAAGCAGCTACCGGGCCAATCTTGTTCGATTGGAGTCGCGGGCGGGAAGCTGTGACTCAATTCGCCCCCGCGGCAGGCCTCCTCTACACCATCCTGATACCGTTGGCCGCGCAAGGGGCGCGTTGATGCTCGGCTATTACGTGTTCGAGGCGCAGATTGATGGGCCCAAGGCCCGTAAGCTGCTCGGCATTTTCTGCTCGACAAACGCAATCGCCGCCGAGGACATTGCTGATTTACTGGGCGCCTACTGCGACGCTTCGTCAGCACCGGATGAAATTCTGCTTATCGTGCCCGCGCCGTTCGAGAACCAGGCGCGTGATGCCGTCGGCTCTCAATGGTTCATCGATCATCTTCCAGCGGTAACGAGGTACCTCAATCCGCCTGCCGTGCGGGTTGCCCCATTTTCGGCGCGCGGCCCGGACACTTTCGACGACGAAGAAAAGCTTGTAGTGCGGCGAGGGCTCATGCACTTGTTCAACCGGCATCAGGGAGTTTTACCTGCAACCGCGACACACCACTATGCAAAGCCGTCGGGGAAGCATGCCAGTGCGTTTGTCCGGACCGGCCATGTCTTGGTCGATGGGGCAGAAATCGACTTCGTCGCGTTTTGCTGCTTGGCGTGGGCACCAAACCGGCTTCGCCGGATATACTGCGACACCGGCACGATTCATTCGGTGGCTTACGCCCTCCTGCGCCTCTTCGCGTTGTTCGGAGATCGTCGCTCAACGGCGTCGATCGACAGTTTTCACTCGTACGCGGGGTTGCGCGACCTTAAGTTGCGAGACGCGGAAGCCGCCCTCGTGTTGGTTTCTGCTTCGACGAGCGGGGAGTTGGTCAAGCGGTTGCTCGCGGTCGAGCCCCGCTTGCCAGCCGCACAGGCTCTGACGCTTTTCTACCTTGGCGAGCAAGCGCCCGATGGACCGGTGCTCTGCGATATGCGTTTCGACGCGAAGGCAAACCCCGAGGGCTTTGAACCTGTCCTAAGCTACAGCGCCGAAGAATGCCCGTACTGCCGGCGCGATTCGATTCCCGTAACGATGGCCGGCGAGCATTTTTCGCCGCAGGCCACTGCCGTGACGCAGGTCATAGTGCGCGAGTCAGATGCCCCGAGGTGGCTTTCGCGGTTCATGGAGCGAATCCACGGCAGGGGTGTAGTGCGAGCAAACTTCGGCGAGGACGACACTGCACTGGCATCGCGTGACATCTTCTTTGATCTGGAACGTGTTTTCGAGGATAGGGCGTGGGCTGGCATTGTCGGACTTGATGCACGCTTCCAACGATTGGCGGATAGCATATTGCCGCTAAGCGCCAATAGGATCATTTGTCTGAACGACAGCGCGTCCGTTGCGCTGGCACTTCGCTTGGCGGAATTCGCCCGCAGTTTGGACAAAAGCCTTTCGGTTTTTAGTCTTGCCGCTATCGAATCCCAGCTCGATGAGCATATTCAAGATAGCCAGGCAACCGTCGTCATCGCTTCGGCAATGGCGACTGGCCGGCGGTTGCTTGCGGCCGCTCAGGTTCTCCGCCACATCCAAAAGAATGATGCGGTGAGTTACGGCGTGGGACTCGTGCGAACGGCGGACGTCAACGTGCTGAAAGACGTTCGCGGAAATCTTACCTACGGCCAGTATCCGCAGGAGCATGCGTTTTTCCGGATGGAAGAGGTGTTTCTGCCTACTTGGCGCCCTGATCGCAAGACCGCCTGGAACGTTGAGGAAGACGTGATGACCCGCTTAGCAGAGTCTTGCCCTGATGATGGGTCGCGAAAAGCCGTATTGGAACGCTTGGCGGTATTGCAACGCAGCCATTCGAAGGAGCAGCGCGGCCTGCTCGACGACCTTTTTCTAACATCACCGCGCGACGCGTCGCTGCGCCTGCGCGAGGGGTTCGCCTTCTGGAAATTCACGTATGATGTGGCGACCGTCTCACAAGCCGACGTCTTCATAACCATGCTGGCGGTCTTGCACGAGCTTCGGCAACTTCGCCACGGTGTGCGGGCACTTGGGCGCGACGTGCATTCGGCCAAAGTCATATCGCCACGGTGTTTCGAGCGGTTTAACGATGGCGCCGTTCAAGCCGCATTGCTTCGTTCAGCTTATCCGGGCGAGCTGGATTACAGCGGCGACTACTCGTTGAGCGACGAGATGAAGGGCGTACTGGAGTTCATTTTTGGCCATGCCAAGGTCGATGCCGGCGAAGCGACAAACGAGTTTTTGTTGGCCCTGGTCGCAGGCCAGTTACGCATCGACTCCGCGCACCTCGATTCTCTCGTTCGCGATTTCGCGGATAGCTGCGATTGGCCAATAGGTAGGGTGATGTGGGATAGCTTACGTGCGGTTGCCGAGGCAGGGTCGTCGCGTGTCACCGGCGCCTAAAGTCGCTCGGCCTTTCGCTCACCATTTTCGGTAGCGTTTCCCTTCGTGGTTGGCCGCCGCGACGCGGCGGCCAACTACGAATGGCAGGAGGGTGTAGGCGTGGACGGTTTCTAGCGGTCAATCATGCGCTCTACCGAGATGAGCTCGGTGGGGGCGGGGTTGACGCGCTGCGTGGTAGCGCGGTTTATTCGGCGGCGTGGCGCGACAGCGCCGGCGATTCGGCGCGTCGTAGGATGTTCACGCCACCATTCCGGCTTGATGCCGGTGGGGCGATGATTGAACGGCGAACGTACAGTAGGCCTCACGCTGGAGCGTGAGGAAACCCGTTCTCGCGGCCGACGGCCGCGGGGCTCACATCACGACGGAGCGTGATGGCTACTGTACGGCGGCCAACCACGCGGGGAAGGAGGGTGTCGGCGCGGACGGTTTCAAGCGTTCAATCATACTCTCCCCCGAGATGAATTCGGCGGGGGCGGGGTTGACGCGATGCGTGATAGCGCGGTTTATGCGGCGTCGCGCGACAGCGCCGGCGATTCGGTGCATCGTAGGATGTTCTCGCCACCGCCCGGCTTTATGCCGGTGGCGCGGTGATTGAACGCCAGAACGCGTTGCACGCGTCCCCTTTCCATTTCCTCGCGGTTTTTTCCCCCGCGTGTTTTGCCGCTGCGACGCGGCGGCAAACCACGCGGGGAAGAGGGGGTTGGCGCGAGCGGTTTCTAGCGTTCAATCACGCTCTCCACCGAGATGAACTCGGCGGGGGCAAGGTTGACGCGATGCGTGGTAGTGCGGTTTATGCGGCGGCGTCGCGCCACAGCGCCGGCGATTCGGCGCGTCATAGGATGTTCTCGCCACCATTCCGGCTTTATGCCGGTGGGGCGGTGATTGGACGCTAGAACGCGTTGCACGCGTCCCCTTTCCATTTCCTCGCGGTTTTTTCCCCCGCGTGGTTTGCCGCCGCGACGCGGCGGCAAACCACGCGGGGAAGAGGGGGTTGGCGCGGGTGGTTTCTAGCGTTCAATCATGCGCTCCACCGAGATGAACTCGGTGGGGGCGAGGAAGGCAGAACGACCGTCAGCCCGACCGGACTTCGCAAAACCAAACTGACGCCACGGGTGTTGCAGAGGCTTCGTCGCCCTCACAGGATATACCGATCCGCGGAGCTGCCGATGTCCACGATCGCACCTATCTACACCGCCGAGAATTGCAACGCGGCGTACCAGCTCAACTGGTCCCTAGCAGTCTTTTGGACCGCGGCTCCTCCGCCGGAAGATACTTGGCTGCCGGCGCTACGCGAAGCGAACGAAGACCACGGCATCAGGTTGCTGGAACATCGCATGCCACGACCGCAGGTGAGCCAGTTCCTCATCAGCACTCGGCCCGAAACTGCACCTGCCGCGATCGCACGTGGAGTCAAAGGACGGTTGCAAGGGCTCGTGAGAGAGAAGCTGCCGAAAGCATTTCAGCGCAATTACGGCTTGCGCAGTCTGGGCAGCGTGCGGAGTGACGTTGTGCAAGAATATATCGGCAAACAGACGACGCGCCACCGTATGGCCGATCCACGCGTGCAACACCGGTTCGAATCGCTGAGTATCGGCGGCAATCACGACGCACTCTGCAATCCGCGTGTCAACGCACACGCACAGTTCTGCTACAACTTGCACCTGGTTTTGGTGAGCGGCGAGCGCGACATCGAGGTTCGCCGGCGGGTGCTGGAGCAGCGTCGGTCAATGATTGTCGCCGCGGCGGCGAAAAAACAACAT
>DASSFG010000228.1:0-4004 GCA_035694685.1 Pirellulales bacterium | reverse complement strand
CCTTTCTGCGCGACCAAGCCACCGCCACCTATCGCGCATCGGAGAAACTCAAGGACGCAGCCTCGCGGTATCGCTCGACGGTGACTTATCCTGAAACGGCAATTGCCGGCCAACTTCGCCAAGCCGCCGAGATCATTGCCGCCGACTTGGGCGTGCGCGTCCTGTTTGCCTCGCAAGACGGCTACGACACGCACGCCGCGCAGGCCGATTCGCACGCCGAGTTGCTAGGGCAGCTTTCCGAAGCTTTAGCCGCATTCGAGCGCGACCTGGCCGAGCAATCGGCCGCCGCGCGGGTGGTCGTGCTGGTCTTTAGCGAGTTTGGCCGGCGTGTCGATGAGAATGCCAGCCTCGGCACCGACCACGGCGCGGCCAGTTGCCTGTTCGTCGTCGGCGAGGCGGTGAAGGGCGGCTTTTACGGCCAGTACCCCAGCCTGGAACAACTCGGCGACGGCGATCTGATCTTCAACGTCGACTTCCGCTCAGTCTATGCGACACTGCTCGACCGCTGGCACCGCTGCCCCGCGCATCAGGTGCTCACACGTGAGTTTCCCCCGATCGACTTCATCGGCTAACACGACGCCTGGCTAGTCAGGCGGAATGACCAGCTTGCATGAAGCAATACCCCGAAACTTTCGGCCGCCGCCGGGGTTAAAAATAGAGGCAAGTTTTTCTGCTCAACAACCCAAAAGTCATCGAATATGATCAACCGCTCTTTCGCCGCCTGCTGCCTTGGACTGCCACTCGTTCTTCTCACTACGTCTGCCGTTTCTGCCCAGAACGGCCCGCAACCGGGCGTCATTGAGAACGTCGACCGCGAGAAAGGTACGGTTACCATCACTCACGGCGGCAAACAGGACGAATTCCAAATTGCCGACTCGACACGGTTGATGGACCTCGACGGTAAGCCGATCGGCGAACGGCTCAAGGACGAGCGAATTAACAAGGGCGCCGCGGTGTTTTTTAAGCCACTCGATGATGATCCTAAGACGCTCATGGGCCTGAAACTGCGCAGGGCGAACGAGCGGCCCGGGCAGCCGGGAGGGGGACGCCGCCCCGAGCTCGTTAAGGTCGATACCTCGTCGTTCAAGCCGCTCGACGAACTGGGGGCCGACGGATATCACGGCTATCAAGGCGGCTTGTATCCGGGCGGCACCAATGAGCGACCGGCCGATCACGAGGCTGCCGGAATCAAGCTGGCCTCGCAAGTTGCTCCGCTCGACGCTCAAGGGCAGCACGCCGAAGACGGCAGAATCGTGCTCCTCACCGTGGGCATGAGCAACACGATGCAAGCGTCGACCGCCTTCAAGCGGTTGGCCGACGCCGACGGCGAAAAGAACCCGCGCCTCGTCATCGTCAACGGAGCTCAGGGAGGCATGTCGGCTGACCGCATTACCAATCCCGATGACGGCGCTTCGGGCCAAAAGTACTGGAATGCCGTCGACGAAGCCTTGAAGAGGGCGGGCGTGACGCGCGAACAGGTGCAAGTCGTCTGGATGAAGCAAGCCGAGCCCGGCCCGACGCAAGGCTTTCCCAAGTATGCTCAGAAGCTCGAGCAAGACATGGCTGCCATCGTGCGCATCCTGCCGGGCCGATTTCCGAACGTCAAGCTCTGCTACCTTTCGCCGCGCACCTATGGCGGCTATGCCAAATCTCCGCTCAATCCGGAGCCTTACGCCTACGAGTCGGCCTTTTCGATCAAGTGGCTCATCGAGCGGCAGTTGCAGGGCGACGCTGAGCTGAACTGCGACCCACAGAAAGGCCCCGTCCAAGCTCCCTGGCTGAGCTGGGGGGCTTATCTCTGGGCGAACGGCAGCAAGCCAAACTCAGCCGGCCTGGCGTTTGAAGAAGCCGACTTCGCCCCCGACGGCACGCACGAATCGCCCACTGGGCAGCAAAAAGTCGGTCGGCAGCTCCTCAGTTTCTTTAAGACCGATTCCACAACCAAGCCGTGGTTCAGGCAACAATAAACGCAGGCGAAAATCTGCCGCCGCCTCGAATTGTTGCCCAGGCGAATTTGACGAGCGACAGTGGGAAAAGTCAAAATACGAATAATCAAAGCCGATTAACGGACGCTGACACAGACGTCAGCCATTTTGACTTAATCGGATTTGTACTTGCATTTTGACCTCCCGTACCGCCGAACTTCTATTTATGCGAATTTCTCGACTCTTGCCAGGACACAGTGCCTGCTCACGGCGAACGTTCTTGCGGACCGGTTCGTTGGGAGTCGGCGGACTGGGCCTCAGCGACCTGCTGCGAGTTCGGGCTGGCGCTGCGCAGGCGGGGCGGACTTCGCCCGATACATCGATCATTTTTGTATGGCTTCCGGGCGGCCCTCCGCACATGGAAACCTATGACATGAAGCCCGAGGCCCCGGCGGAGTACCGCGGCGATTTTCGCCCGATTCCTTCGGTCGTGCCGGGCATGGACGTTTGCGAGTTGCTGCCGCTGCACGCCAGGCACGCCGACAAGTTCACGCTGGTACGGTCGATCTCGCACGAGTTCGCCGGACATCCCGACGGCATGCGGCGCATTCTTACCGGCCGCATTCCCAACAACATCGCCAGTGGCACCTTCGTGAACGACGCTCCCGCCGGTGGCTCGATCGTGGCCAAGGTGCGCGAGCAGCTCCAGCTCGGCCTGCCAAATTACGTGGCGGGCGTCGATTCGGGCCGCGAAGACGTCGATACCTTTCCCTTCGGCGCTGCGTATCTAGGCCGAGGGTACATACCCTTCATTTTCGGCGGCGACCCCAGCCGGTCTGACTTCAAAATCCAGAACCTGGGCTTGTCGGCCGACGTGGCGCACCGGCTTGACGACCGTGTGCGATTGCTCGACGGCTTCGATACGCTTCGCCGCGGCGTCGACGCCAGTGGAGCGATGGAGTCGATGGACGAATTCAACCGCCGGGCGATGGAGATGCTCTTGAGCGATCGTGCCCGGCTGGCTTTCGATCTCTCGCGCGAGCCGGACGCCTTGCGCGATCGCTACGGGCGGCACGCCTGGGGTCAGCGAGCGTTGATGGCACGCCGCCTGGTCGAAGCGGGCTGCAGTTTTGTGACGATGGTCATGGAGAATCCCTGTCCCGGCCAGCCGTTTCCCACGGGCATCACTTACAACTGGGATTCACACGCGGTGAACTGCAATTTGTTTGTCGACGCCCAGTTCCGCCTGCCGCGCTACGATCAGGCGATCACGGCATTGGTCGAAGACCTTTACGCGCGCGGCCTCGACAAGAAGGTGCTGCTCGTCGTCACGGGCGAGTTCGGCCGCACGCCGCGCATCAATTCGGCCATCGGCACGGAGACCCGCGTGATGCAGCCGGGCCGCGATCATTGGCCGAATGCGATGTCGGTCTTGCTGGCAGGCGGAGGGATGCGCACGGGGCAGGTGATTGGCTCAACCAATTCCAGGGGCGAACATCCGCAAGACCGTCCGCTCACGCCGAACGATCTGTGGGCCACGATCTATCGCCATCTCGGCATCGATCCGGAGCTCTCATTCCCCGACCACAGCGGCCGCCCCATGCCCATCCTTCCCTTTGGCGAGCCCATCGCCGAGCTGCTCCCCGCGGCGGCCTAAATAGCCGTGCGCGATTACCGGACATCGAGCAGGTCGAGCGGCAACAGTCGCTGGGGCATAGCCGCGACGCGGAAATGAATTTCGAGAAAGGCGTTGCCGTGGCGATGCCCCGGAAAACGCGGCCACCGGGGCATCGCTGGCCGGCACGGCGTCTGACGAGTGTTGGGTCGAACGTGGCCAGCTTTGCCCCAGCCACCGATGCCGTTGCGCCCGGTAATCGCGCACGGCTATTTAGTCGCCAGGTTTTCCTGCGTGAGGCAAATCGACGATGCCCTCACTGCCTGCGCCGCTGCGCCGCCAGGCAATCCAGTCGCGCACCAACGATTCGTCGCGCAGTTGTCGGCCCAGGTCGGCGCCAAGCTCACTAAATAGTTCATGGTGCTGGGCGATGAGATCCTCCTCACTGGCCTGCGAAGCTGCCC
>DASSFG010000227.1:0-17819 GCA_035694685.1 Pirellulales bacterium | reverse complement strand
CTCGCGCTCGCTGGACACGATTCATGGCCGAGGAAGCTCTCAAACGGACGATCGGCTTTGCCTATTGGGAGTTCTGTTCCGGCTTCGGCGTCTTTGATGCTCAACGCGAAACATGGGTCGAGCCGCTCAAGAAGGCATTGCTTGCGCCGTAAGATAGGCCCTCGGCGATCCTTACTCCTGGCTCCTGACTTCTGACTTCCCTGCTCCTCGATTTGCCTAAATTCTCCTGGCGCGTTTTAATGCCTCGTTCATTCACGCAGGAGACACCATGCCAGGCAAACTGATGCTGGTCGGCTTTGGGCCGGGCCAGCACGATCACTTGACGTTTCGCGGCCGCATGGCCATCGAAGAAGCCGAAGTGGTCATCGGCTACACAACCTACATTAAGCTCGTCAAACCGCTCTGCGAGGGCAAGCAGGTCATCTACACCGGCATGACCGAAGAGCTTAGCCGCGCCCGCAAAGCCATCGACCTGGCTTACGAGGGCCGCCGCGTGGCCCTGATTTCCTCCGGCGACGTGGGGGTTTACGGCATGGCCGGACCCAGCTTTGAAATTCTCAAAGAACGCGGCTGGAAGCGGGGCGAAGGAATCGAAGTCGAGGTCATTCCCGGCGTAACCGCCGCCAGCTCCTGCGCCAGTGTGCTCGGCGCTCCACTGATGCACGACTTTTGCACGATCAGCCTCTCCGACCTGCTCACGCCGTGGAACCTGATCGTCGAGCGGATTGACGCGGCCGCCAAGGCCGACTTCGTCGTCGCCCTTTACAATCCCAAAAGCGGCCGCCGCACGAAACAGATTGTCGAGGCCCAGCGCATCCTGCTTCGCTACCGCTCACCCAAGACGCCCGTGGGCCTGGTCAAGTCGTGTTACCGCGACCTGCAAAAGGTCGTGCTGACCACGCTCGACGACATGCTGAACCACGAGATCGGCATGCTCACCACGGTGATCGTCGGCAACAGCCGCACCTTTACCTTTGAAGGATTGATGGTCACGCCGCGCGGCTACCAGACCAAATACGAATTGGAGAGTGTCGACCACTCGACCGTCGAGATGATGCGCCGCCAACTCGCCGAAAAACCCACGCCGGGCAAATCACTCAAAACTTATGGCACGCTGTACGGCATTGGCGTCGGGCCCGGATATGCCAAGTACCTCACGCAGCAGGCCCGGCAAGCGATCGAGCGGGCGGCGTGCGTCTTCTATCCGCGCGGCAATTCGACCGACGAGAGCCTGGCGCTGAACACCATCGAGTCGTTCATGCGCAAGGACGCTCGCGTGGAGGAACTGATGTTTCCCATGACGAAAGACCGCGACGTGCTGGAATATCATTGGAACCTCAACGCGCAAAAGGTGGCCGACGTGCTCGCCGGCGGCCAGGACGCGGCCTTTGTCACGCTGGGCGATTCGACGATGTACAGCACGTTCATTTACGTGGCGAAGACGCTGCGCGAGTCGCTGCCCGACGTGCCAATCGAAACCGTGCCGGGCATCTCCAGCTTTTCGGCGGCGGCGGCGATGATGAACCTGGCGATCGGCGAGGGGACCGAGCGTGTGGCGATCGTGCCCGTCAATCGCGAGCTGTCAAACGTGCGCGACGCCTTGGAGGCTTACGACACGGTGGTGCTGCTCAAGGCCGGCTCGAAGCTTAACCGACTGGTGGCGTTGCTGGAGGAAATGGACCTGCTCGACCACGCCGTGATGTTCAGCTACATCGGCACCGAAGACGAGCGGATCGAGACCGACCTGCGGCGTTTCCGCAACGAGACGGCCGGCTACATGACGCTCGTCATCGTGAAGAAGTCGAAGTCGTTCCAGCTTGATGACGAAGACGAGGTTGTGGCGCAGGCGACCGTGCGGTAGCGACCGACCGATTCCCGCCAGCTCCTTGAAGCGCATTGGTTGGTGGGTAGTGTCCTAACAGCGAGTTGGTCGCAACGTGTAGGGTGGGACCAGCGAGCGGAGCGAGCGCCGGCCCACCCTACGGAATGTTTGGCCATCCCAAGACCAACTCACTGTTAGGACACTACCGGTTGGTGATACGGCTTCACGGCAGGTAACCGCGGAGGTAGAATGCAGCCGGCAGAAATCGCGGTGTAAATAACGAGCAGTGTATCAAAATGCCCCGATTGACACTCACGCAGCGCGTAGCAGAGCTTGAAAGGCAGGTTAAGTCGTTGCTCGATCGACTCGGCGGAGAGCGGACCAAAGACTGGCGCCGCACGGTTGGTGCTTTCAGCGGTGATGAGTTCATGCGAGAAGTGTTCGCCGAAGGCCGGAAAATCCGCGAGGCTGACAGGGCGAAAACCCGGTCTAGAAGCGGCAAGAGACGCAACGCCCGCTCATGATCGTGCTGGACAGCGACCATCTCTCCGTTCTTTTAGATGAGCGGGATTCTCGACGAGAGCGGCTACGAGAACGCCTGGAAATCGTATTCGACGATATCGCTTGCACGATCGTCAGCCTGGAAGAAATCCTGCGCGGTTGGTTAGCCGCGGTTCACCGTCGACGCGAGGTTCGCCTTCAAGTAACGGCATACGGCCGCCTGGCACGGTTGTTTAGCGTGATGGGCGATTGGAACATTCTTCCGTTCGACGAAGCCGCCGCTCGGCAATTTGATGCGTTCCGTCTACAGCGAATCCGGATCGGCACCATGGATTTGAAAATCGCGTCAATAGCGGTGCTTTACGATGCTCTTCTCCTTACAGCCAACCTCGTAGACTTCTCGCAGGTTCCCGGATTGCGTTGCGAAGATTGGTTGAAGCCGTAGCGCTGCAGATGGAAAACCGCCAAGGTCTCGTGATCGTCAACACCGGCAACGGCAAGGGGAAGAGCACGGCCGCCTTCGGCACGGCGCTGCGCGCCTTGGGCAACGGTTTTTCGGTGCTGGTGGTGCAGTTCATCAAGGGGAAGTGGAAAACCGGCGAGCGGGCGGCGGCCGAGCGGTTTGAGAAATTCGAGTTCCGGTCGATGGGCGAGGGCTTTACCTGGGACACCAAAGATCGCCAGCGCGATACGCAAGTGGCAACGGAGGCCTGGACCTTCGGCCGCGAGCGAATCCTATCGGGCGAGACCGACCTGGTGGTGCTCGACGAAATCAATTACGCCATTGACTACGGCTACGTACCGCTCGACGACGTGCTCGCGGCGCTGCGGACCCGGCCTTCGCACGTCCATGTCATTCTCACCGGCCGCAACGCCAGGCCGGAGCTCGTCGAACTGGCTGATCTCGTAACCGAGATGCGCGAGATCAAGCACCCATATAAGAAGGGCATTAAGGCCCAGCGCGGCATCGAATGGTAACTTGGTTGACGAGTGCTTGCGGCAGGGCTAGGCTACGCGCTTCGTCGAAGAAGCGTTGGCGAGGTAATGAATGAAAGTCTGGTTTGTGGGCGCAGGCCCCGGCGATCCGGACCTGCTGACGGTCAAGGGCCGCCGGCTGATCGAGCAGGCCGATACCGTGCTGTACGCCGGCAGCTTGATGCCGGAGGGCCTGTTGGCGTTGGCCAAGTCCGGCTCTGCCTGGCACAATACGGCCAAAATGGCCCTGGGGGAGTTTATGCCTCTCATGGTCGAAGCGGCGCGGGCCGGGCAAATGGTGGTGCGCCTCGCCTCGGGCGATCCCGCCATCTACGGCGCCATGGGTGAAATGGTCGAGTGGCTCAAGCGCGAAGGAATCGACTACGAAGTGGTGCCGGGCGTCAGCTCGTTTCTGGCCGCGGCCGCCGCCTTGGGGCACGAGCTGACGGTTCCCGACGTGGCCCAGACGATCATCCTCACGCGCACCGAGGGACGCACCAAGATGCCTGCCGGCGAACAGCTTGCCGACCTGGCCCGCCACCGCACCACACTGGTGATCTTTCTCAGTACGCAGGTCATCCGCATGATTGTCGACGAGCTGCTCACGGCTTACCCGCCGGAGACGCCGGTGGCAGTGGTCTATCGCGCATCGTGGCCCGATCAGAAGATCGTCCGCGGCACGCTTGCCGACATCGCCGAGCGGGTGATCGAGGCGCAGATCTCGATGACCGCGATCGTGGTCGTCGGCGAGGCCCTCGCCGCCGAAGGACACCGCTCCAAGCTCTACGATGAAACGTTCAGCCATGCCTTTCGGAGGGCCAAAGCGTGAAGACGGCCTTTAAAGAATGGGCGGTGATCTGCCGAGCGTTGGCTGAAGGTCGCCAGTCGTTGATTCTGCGAAAAGGCGGCATCGTGGAAGAGGGCGGCGAGTTCCGGCCCGACCATCCCCAGTTCCTGCTGTTTCCGACGTTTTCACACCAAGCGCCCGACAGCGTCGTGCCCGACGCGCGGCCGCTGTTGCAACTTGCAGCGGCCGACGAACCCGAGGCGGGCGAAGTGGTCTTTCGTCACTTCGCGATCGTGGCCGACGCCTTGCGGGTCAAAGATCTGGCCGCGGTGCTGCGACTGCGTGGTCATCACGTTTGGTCGGACGAAGTGGTCGAAGAGCGTTTTCACCGCTGGCGCGATTCGATTTATTCGCTCGTCGTTCGGGTCTACCGCCTGCCGGTGGCGGTAACGCTTCCACTGGAGGAAGACTATACGGGCTGCAAGTCGTGGGTGGAGCTTTCGCGCGACGTATCGGTTGAAGGCTCGTCACCTGTTTTGGCCGACGACGATTTTGCTCGTCGTCACAGCGCGGTCCGAGCGGCGCTAAAGGGATGAGGGCCGCATACCGGCCAGCTAGCGTAGCCGTGGGCGCAAGCCCAGCGGTGTTCTACACATCTCAGGCGCCAGCCGCGAAGCGGCGACAGAGTTTAGCCGTGGGCGCAAGCCCACGGTTGAGTTGCGGTAGGCTAAGCAAGCCGCGTAGCGGCGACAGAGATGCCGCGCTACGCGCTCTGTCGCCGCTACGCGGCTGTGTGAATCGTGGGCGTTTATCTTCCGTGGGCTGGCGCCCACGGCTAAACTATCGTCCCTACGGGACCGGAACCATGCAGGCCGATCAAGCACGCGCCGAGATACCGCTTGAACATCGCGACGTAGTCGATGGCGGAAGCGATCGACGAAACCCGGTTCGCAGGCACTGGCAAGCGTTTTTTGCCGCGGTGCAATTTCTCACGCGTGTGCCGATACCCGAGCGGTTTGTCAATGCGCTGCCCGCCACGGCTCGGCTCGAACTTGCTACGATTTACTTTCCCCTCGTGGGGGCCCTGATTGGTTTGGCCACGGCAGCAACGATCTGGCTGGCGTCTCATCTCTGGCCGACGTGGCTGGCGGTTTTGCTCGGGCTTGCCGCGGAGGCGCTGCTCACGGGAGCATTGCACGAAGACGCCCTGGCCGATTGCTGCGACGCGTTGGGAGGCGGCTGGACGCGCGCCGACGTACTGCGAATCTTGGAAGACAGCCGACTGGGAACTTACGGCGTGCTCGGGCTGACGATCGCCTTTTTGCTGCGAGCCGGCTCCATTACATCGCTCGCGGCCGAACTGCTTTTTCCCGCCCTGATCGCTTCAGCCGCGATCGGCCGGTGGGCCATGGTGTTGGCCCTGTCGTGGCTTGCCCCGGTGTCCGAGCGGCCCAGCCTCGCCCAACAAGCCGGCCGACAACGCCTGTCCGTGCAGGGTGTCGCCGCAACGTTGGCCGCTCTCCCCGGCACCTTACCGCTGGCCCTACTTTGGCCCGAGCGACTGGCATTGGCGATCATCGCCGTAGTCGTCGTTACCGTTCTATTTGTTTGGTACGTACGAAAGCGCATCGGCGGTCTCACGGGCGACTGCATCGGCGCCATTGCCTATGCGTCGCAGTTCGTCGTGCTTCTCACTTGCGCCGCTTGAATTTACCACCCAATATTAACCCTGATCCACTCTAATCGGAATACGGGTTTCCTTCTATCGATTAGCGGGTATTAGTGCTCCTGAAACACGCGCATGGCTCGTGAGGCAGGGTCCGGTCGATCACGCTTCTTTTGCCTTGCGATCAAACCCAAACACGGCCGTCGAGACGCCGAAAAACGCCGCCAGCCGCGCGACGTGCTCGCGGCGCAACTGGCGCTTGCCGTGCAACACTTCCGAGATCGTGGAACCGGCGATGCCGACTTTGGTCGCCAGTTCCGTTTGACTCATCCCCCGTGCGTCCAGCAGGTGGGCCAGCATCTCGGCGTCGCTGGCCGGCTGCGCCGGGTAGGCTTCCGCCTCGTACTTTTCCACCAGATCGGTCAGCACGTCCAGGTAATCTTGTTCCGCCTTCGTCAGCTTGGGACGCTCCAAAAGCGAATCGATCATCTTGGTGGCGCGGTCCAACTCGCGGTCGCTGCGGATCGGCCGCAAGGGAAGTGTGGCCACCAGCCCAAGGTAAGCATTCTGGTCAAAGCCCGTGCTGCTCATAGGCATCCCTTTTTCCATTTCTCGCGATCGTATTCGGAGTGCGTCAGCACGTGCCGGACATAGACAACGCCGCGGTTGTAGTGGATCGCGGCCACCAGCCGATAGTTGTTGCCGCCGATGTCGAACACAGTACATTTCCCCACTTGGTCGGCGCTCGGATACATCGCGCGTAGCTCAGCGAAGTTTTTCCAGCGGGCCTGTTTGACGTTGGTCCGCCAGCCGCGTAGCGGCCCTTGGGCGTCCGGATGCGCGTCGCCGAACTCCTTCAATCGTTTTTCCGAGATGATCCTCATCCATCGTCCGGCCGGGAAGGTTCCTTGACCGACCTCCCATCCTATTTCGCAAATCGCGAAAAGTCCAGCGGCGCGGGAGCACGTGAAGGCGGGTTGGCAGTCGCCGCGGCGAAAACAAGCCGTGTGATGCGACACGCGTGTCGCGTTCGATGATGCGAGCTAGCTCTATAGTAATGCAGACGCCGCGGTCGTCGAGGACTGATTTTGTCTCACTCTCACAAAAAGATGAAACGCCCAGGCGACCACGATCGATAGCGCGCCGCCGAGGTAGGAGGAATTGTGCATGTAGCCGACGCAGAGGAAGCGCCGTAAGTGCGTCACGTCTGCGGGGATGAACCAGCCGCGGTAGTCGGCCAGGTCTATCTGTGACGTTTGCAGGTATCCATAGATCAAGCCACCAAGACTGAACAGCAGCGTAAAAATCAGGGCCGCGAGCATCGACCACAGTGAAACGCGCAGCATTTGCCCGGCGTCGCGATGTATGAAACCCGCCGCGCCGACGAGCACGCCAAGAGGAACGCCCATCCACCAGGAAGCGAGAAAACCGATCACCGCCGCGCGGACACGATCGGCCAGAGGTGAACTTGCCAGACCAAACTGCTGGAACTTGAACTTCGTGAAATACTCCGGCGAAACTGTGTAACTGAGCTGGTCATGCACCGTGCCGTAAAGGCCGGAAACGACAACCGCCAGCACGACGAAGAGGCCGAAAACGACGAGTTTCTTCGCGAAGTCCATCGAAAATCCGCTCGCTAGCCTTGGTTGGGCGAAGATCTCGTTACTATACTCGATCTGCAGTAGAGCTACGAGCGGGCTGGCAGCGATCTCTTGAAGGTCAAGAGCCCAGAGGCGGCCATCGTGCTGAAGCGGGCGCCGAGCTTTTGGCTGGGCGACGAGTCGAAGGCGGGCGTTTGCATCCACACTCCGCCCGAGGGCGAAGCCCCGATCGAGGATGCCAAGAAAGCCAATGGTCGGCGGGGACAAACCATCTTTATCGAGTTGATTGTGGACGGCGACATCGTCGACCTGAATCGCATTCCCCTGCCTCCCGATACCCCGATCATCGACGAGCGGTTCAAAGAGGGCGCAACGACGCACTGAGTAGTAGGGATCGGTAACTCCGTTTGCCTCGCTGCTGGTTCACGGCAGTTGCTTCGGCGGCTGGAAAGGTGACAATCATACGGGGCAAACAAGCGGCAATGCGTCGGAGGAGAATGACGTGCACGAGTTGCCACACGCTACCGGTCATGCAGCCGAGCACGTCGGCGCCGGCCGGCGAACACGATTGCAGCCGGCGATGTACGACCTCGTTCGCCTTGGCTCGCGACGATGGTTCTTGCAAACGGGCCTGGCCGGAATCGCTGGACTCAGTCTGCCGGAAGTGTGACAATCACGGCGACGACGTTATTTGGGGCGGATTGATCAAGGGGCTGAAGCCGCTGTTTCCCAGCGTTGACCGGAGTGTTTACGCTCTCGTGACCGATTTGCAGGCGCGCGGGCTGCTCGACAACACGTTGATCGTCGTCATGGGCGAGTTTGGCCGCTCGCCCGTCATCTCGTCTACGGGTGGACGGACCCACTGGTTCAATTGCATGTCGGTACTGTTGGCCGGCGGCGGCCTGGCCCATGGCCAAGTCATCGGCAGCACGGATGAGCGGGGTTACGATATTCGCGACGGCCGTGTCAGCCCCGCCGACCTGGCGGCGACGGTCTTCCAACACTTGGAGATCGACCTGACGACGCAATGGACCGATCCTCAAGGCCGCCCGCATCCGATCGTCAGCGACGGCGGTCGGCCCATCGCGGGCCTTAGCTAACAGTGGGTGGCTACCACCCACCAACACGTTCACCGCCATCCGGTTCTTGATGGCCTTGCACCGCCTGCGCACTCTCCGATCGACCAAGCCGGAATTCGATGGGGCCGCCATCGAAAACCAGATCGAGCGAATTCGCACGGCGCTCACCCGCATCAAGAGCATTAACCGCAAGGTATCCGAAGTGCGGAGCACGGCCGAAGAGATTGCGACGGAAGCGGCGAGCTTAAGAGACGAGGTGCGCGACGCCCTGATAGCGATCGAAGATGCCATTCGCCAATGTGACATTTCGGCCGAATAGTCTTCGTTGATTTGCCGCGAGGAGGGCGGTAAATACAAGCGATCAGCGCGACGGTGGCTCGAACGCGAGCATCAGCGTCGTAGGCCCGGCCGCGCCCCATGACGCCGAATCGTCAGCGACTCCGCTTCGCTCTGCGGCCGGCTCACGTATTGTCGCCAAGGGCGCGGGCGTGGGAACCGCCAAAAGCCGACTTCCCGCCGCACTTTCGCCCTGCCCGACGCGCGCCGACTGGCGATAGGGGCCTGGTTGGACGGCTGGACGGGAGCAATGTGGGGCAACGGCGGGCGGTGCCGGGAAGAGCCGCGGTGTCTGGAGTTACCATCATCCTCTGAATTTTCCGGATCGGCGACGAGCATCGGTTTGCGGCCTCGCCGGATCGTGGCATAATAATGTGGATGTCGTTTGAAGGTCTTTTCAGTGCCACTGCCTGAATTCAATGAATTTGGAGAGCTGCCGGAGGGACGGCATTCGGCGACGCTCGACGAGGTGCTCGCGCGGTTTGGCTCGGGAACGTCACAGCGCAGGGCCGTGACGAATCGACTTCGCCGGATTCATCAATTGGCGGCTGCAACAGGGCAACTCGACTGCTTGGTTGTTTTTGGCAGCTACGTAACCGATGCGACTGAGCCAAACGACGTTGACGTTGTCGTAGTGATGCGGAACGACTTCCAAGCCGAGAATTGTCCGACGGAAGCATCTTTGTTATTCGACCATTCGCGTGCAAATGACGAACTTGGAGCGAGCGTCTTTTGGATTAGACCCGACATGCTGTTCGGTGAGTCGTTGGAACAGTTTTTCGAGTTTTGGCAAACGACGCGAGAAGGTCGTCGCCGCGGCATCGTGGAGATACGCCCATGATTCAAAATGACCAGGAACTAAGCGTCACTCGTGAGCGCATTTCATATCTGTTGGATTTGCTGGCCCGGCTGCGGCTCAGCAGCCGGCCAGAGGAATTGACCCTGGTGTCGGGAAGTTACCGGGCCGAGGTCGAGCGGATGCAGCGTGAGGTACTCGATTACCTTACGAAACCGTCGACCACAGCGAAAGCGGGCTGACACGTCTGGCGGAGTTTCGTTTCGTATATGCCATCTTCCCTGGGGTGGCCGCGGGAAGCGGCCAAAGTCTAAGTTTTCGCCGCACTTTCGGCCTGCGCGACATGCGCCGATTGGCGGTAGCCATCGACCGTGCTCACTGAGTGGTTCCAGCGATGCGCGGCCGCGGAAAAACTGGAAGAGGAGGAACACTAATCGACACTGATCCGCACTAATAAAACACACCGTCTGCTGCCTTTTACTTAGCGGGGATCGGCGTTCGCGAAAAAATTCCCATTGCCGATTCCGCAAAACCTTACGTAGAAACGACTTTCGGCGACTTGCTTCAGGCATGTGCGGAGCAATTGGCGCCGCGCGCGGCGCCTTTGACGGGGAATGGCGCTGGCAACTGCGCCCGCCAGGGAGCGAGGTGCTGCGAATCGGCCCAATAAATCTGGCGAATATTTTTTCAAGCGACCGCATGGCTCTGCTCGCCAGTGAGCGGCAGTTTGCGCCGCGCGCGGCGCATTTGATCCGGGTCGCGCGCAATTGCACCTTGCCGAGCGCCACCGCATCTGCTGCGCCTGCCGCAAGCGTCTTGTCCGCGATCTGTTTGACAGCACGAAACGTGCCGATAGTCTGGTTGCCTTCTGACAGCATAGCCTTGCGATGCGACAAGCGCGTCGCATTCGACGATGCAAGCCAGTTCTAGCGCGATGCAGACACCGCGGTCGTCGAGGTTGATTTTGTCTCACTCTCACAAGAAGATGAAACGCCTAGCGGCCATGATCGATAGCGCGCCGCCGAGGTAGAAGGAGTTGTGCATGTAGCCACTCATCGCCGTCATGCCAACTCGATTTTTGGACATTCGTCATCTCCGTGTGGGCCGGCGCCCGCAAGCTCGCTTGTCCCACCCCGGCATGCGCAAAATGCGGTTTTGCAAGCCGACTTGCTTGATGCCGGTTTTGTTCCGCCACGATGGGGCTTGTCCCCGTCGAGCGCTGACTGACAGGCTAGAAATGTCGGCGCCGTACACCCCCGTTTCCGCGTCGCATCCGCCGCCTGCGGCGGCGGACGCGACGCGGAAACGGAAAAAATGAGCTCGAGGCGGTTCTATCTAGCCTGTCAGTCAGCGCTCCACCGGGGCAAGCCCGGCGGGGGCGAAGCGGAACAAAGCCGATATAATCTCGCACCTTCGTATCCGCCGCGAAGTCGGCGATTTTGCGCAGGTCAGTCCCACCCGACTGCGATGTAACAGCCCTCAAATGACCAATCCCTTTGTGACGAGCATGAATACGTCCTCAAGCGTCGGGTCTTTCTCGGCAAACGAGTGCATCCGCACGCCGGAGGCGATCAGCCGCTCCAGCAGGCCCGCTACCTGATGGTCTTCGGCGGCAAGCTCCGCCGTGATCTTGTGGTTGTCGACCTGCACGTCGAGCGTTTCAGGCAAGCTGCGCACCATCGACAATGCCGTGTCGAACTTTTCCAACACGCGAATCTCCAGCATGCGGTTGCGCTTAATCCGGCGGTAGACCTCGTCGATCGGCCCGTGCATCAGGAGTTGGCCGCGTTCGATGATGCCGATCGACGTGCAGCAGTCGGCCAGCTCGGTCAGGATGTGGCTGGAAATCAAGATCGTCTTGCCCATGCGGCGCAGCTCTTTCAACAGCGCCTTCACTTCCAAGCGGGCACGAGGATCGAGGCCGCTGGAGGGCTCGTCGAGAATCAGCACCGGCGGGTCGTGAACCAGCGTCTTCGCCAAGCAGAGCCGCTGCTTCATGCCGCGCGACAGACCGTTCACAAAGTCGTCGCGCTTGTGCGTCAGGTCGAGTAGTTCCAGCACGTCTCCGATGACCTGTTTGCGCTTGCTGCGCGGAATCTGGTAGGCGACGGCGAAGAAATCCAGAAACTCCCAGACCTTCATGCCGTCGTACACGCCGAAGTTGTCGGGCATGTAACCCACGCTGCGGCGCACGTCGAGCGGACGGCGCGTGACGCTGTGCCCGTTGACGATGCCTTCGCCGTGGCTGGCCTTCAGCAGCGTGGCGAGAAAGCGGATGGTGGTGCTCTTGCCGGCCCCATTCGGCCCGATGAAGCCGAACATCTCGCCGGCCTCGATCTTCAGGTTCAGGTGGTCGACGGCCGTAAAATCGCCGTAGTTTTTGCCAAAATCAATCAGCTCGATCATGTCATTTTCCCAACCACGATTTGGCGAACAACTCGGCCGCGCGGGCGTTGGCAAACGCCTGCACCACGAAGATCGAAGCCGGCTGCTTGCTGCTTTGGTCTTGCTGCCAGTCTTTGGCCGCCTTAGGCGAAGTGGTGATAATATAACCTCGCAATCCGCCTCCCTGCATCATCACTACGTAGTGCGTCTGATTGGCAATCGGATCTTCGTAGGGCAGCTTTTGCAGGTGCTTGGCGATCTGACTATCGAGGATGGCAAAGTCGTCGGCGAAGTGCTTGCGAAACAATTCGACGTTTTGCGATTCGGTGAAGTGCGCGAGCGGCCCGCGCCCGCTCACTTCCTTCAGTAAGGAAAACAACGGACCTTGGCGCCGTTCGGCCAAAAAGTGTGTCAGCGCCCAGGCTGCCGCGTAGCCCTTTGAGTCGAGCCGCTCGGCTTCGATCGTGGGCGCCGTCAATTCTCCGCCCGAGCTGCCGTCTTTGAAGAACGCTTCCAATTCCTTCATGCGCAGGTCGTTCGGTTTGCCGACGCCCTTCCAGCGCACGCCTCGGCCGACCGAGGTGGGAGCAAAGTATTCGGGCAGACCTTCGCTGATCCACATCGGCCAGTTCGAGAGCCGCTGCTGCACGCCGATGTTGTGCAGCACCTGGTGGACGCCTTCGTGGGCAATGGTCGAAATCGACTGTTTCACTGCCAGGTCCGGCGCCATCTCCACCAGCTTCGATTGCTCGTACATCACAACATAGTTCGTCACGCCGTTGTAATAAGCCACCACGCCCTCGGGCATCTTGTGGAACTTATCGAACTCGTCCTGCGTGTGGAACATGATCACGACCAAAGGCACGTCGGGGTCGTGAACGGCGATCTTCTGCCGCTTGCAATAGGCGAACAGTGCCGGGTACATCGTTTCCAGAATCGTGCTCGTGGCTTTGACGAACGTCTCGCTGGCGTCGTAGATGTAGAGGTAGCGCTTGGTCGTTCGCTTCTTAAAGCCGGTGAACGTCTTTTCGATGGGTGAACGGGCGATATCGTCGGTCTTGGCCGGTTCGAATTTCCGGTCGGTGGGCGTCGCGTCGCGGGCGACGACCGCGCTTAGGCGGCCGTCTGGCAGAATCACCACCAGCCGGTCGCCCACCTCGACCAACGTCTTGGCTACCACCAGTTCGTCGCTGGGCGACTTGACCAGCACCCGCCGATCTTCGCCCGGCTTCGGCTCAGCGTCGGGCAGCAGCAGGCCAAAATCGGCCGGGTCGGCTTGCGGCGCCGGCTGAACGCCCGGCTCGTCGGGCTTCGCAGGCTGCTGGCCCGTAACCCGGCTTACCCCGAATAGCAATGGCACGAGGCAGACGAACAGGTGAATCATCGGCTTTCGGGTTAGGTGGGCTACCCTTCGGCCAGGCAACCGCGCCGGCAACTCGACGTGCATCATTCGACTATTTCCTAGCTGCGAGTCAGACTGCGGTGGCTTATTATGGCCGCTGCCGGAGACGTGCCAAAATGGTTGTAGATTCTTTGTCGCCGAATACACTGTCAATTGCAACACCTTCTTTTGATTCGGGAGAAAGCTATGCCACGCACTTGCCTCGCTCTCGCCGCCGCAGTGCTGGCATCGACGTGCCTGTTAGTCGAGCTGGCGCGGGCCGACGACAAAACCATTGAGGCAATCAACGGCATCGACCTTTCCGGCTGGAAGACCAAAGGCGAAGCCAGCAAGAGCCACTGGACGCTGGGCAAGGCCACGCTCAAGCCGAGCGACTCGGCCCAAATTGAAGTTTCGCCCGGCGGCAAGGACTTGATCAACAGCAGCGGCGGCGGCGTCGATATCTACACCGAGCAGAACTTCGGCGACGTACACATCGAACTCGAAGTCATGGTGCCCCGCGGCTCCAACTCGGGCATTTACCTGATGGGCGAGTACGAATTGCAGGTCTTCGACAGCTTTGGCAAAGAACGGCCCACGCAGCAGGATATGGGCGCCATCTACAGCGCCAGCCCGCCGAAAGTGAACGCCTCGAAGCAACCCGGCGAATGGCAGAAGTACGAGATCGACTTCGTGGCTCCGCGGTTCGACGGCGACAAACGCACCAGCCAGGCCAAATTCGTGAAGGTCGTGCTCAACGGGCAGACGATTCAGGAAAACGTCGAACTGAAAGGGCCGACGCCCGGCGGCCTGACGGGAAAAGAAGCTGCGACCGGCCCGCTGATGTTTCAAGGCGATCACGGCGCCGTTGCCTACCGGGCAGTTAAGATTACGCCGCAGGAAAGCAAGTAGGACGCGATGACCATCTTTATTGTCCGCCACGCCTGGGCCGAAGACCGCGACGAGGCGGTTTATCCGAACGACGACCTGCGCCCGCTGGCGCGTAAGGGACGCAAACGGTTTCGTCGCCTCGCGCGGCGGTTGGCCAAGCGCGGCTTCGACGTGGCGCACATTGCCACCAGCCCGCTGGTGCGTTGCCGGCAAACTGCCGACATTTTGGCCGAATATGCGCCCAGCGAGCCGTTGATTATCGAGCTCGATGCGTTGCGGCCGTCGAGCCAACTCGAACCGCTCATTGACTGGACCCTTAAGCAACAAGGTCAGAACGTGGCCTGGGTCGGCCATGCTCCCGACGTCGATCAACTTACCGCCGCCCTGATCGGCGACACGAAAGCGACGATTGAATTCGACAAAGGCGCCGTTGCCGCCATCGAGTTCGGCGGCGAGCCGGCTGCAGGACAAGGGGTGCTTCGCTGGCTCGCCGTGGCGGAACTGCTCAAGTGCTAGCGGTGCTTGCAAGCGCGCGAAATCACGATAGGATGCTGAATAGCCGTGCCCGATTACTGGGCCGCCGGTTTCGAGGAGGATGGGCTTCCTAGCCCGTCACCGTCGATGGTGACGGCCTAGGAAGGCCATCCTCCAAGCGGAGAATATCCGCTAATCGCGCACGGCCATTTAGCAATGAACATTTGGCGTGCGTAGGCTCAGCGAGGGCGCTCAAGCCCCGCGGCGCCGCAAGGAGGTATTTGCGTGGCATTGGCCGCCAACCAGCTTTATCAGGGCGATTGTGTCGCCCTCATGCAACAGCTCGACGAGGGCTCGGTCGATCTGGCGTTTGCCGACCCGCCCTTCAACATCGGTTACGAATACGACGTTTATCGCGACCGTCAGCCGCACGAGCGCTATCTCGATTGGAGCCGCCAGTGGATGGCCGGCGTCGCACGCGTGCTCAAGCCGACCGGCACCTTCTGGTTAGCCATCGGAGATGAATACGCCGCAGAGCTGAAGCTCATCGCCCAGAACGATCTGGGCTTTACCTGCCGGAGTTGGGTCGTTTGGTACTACACCTTCGGCGTAAACTGCACGCGCAAGTTCACCCGGTCGCACGCCCACTTGTTTCACTTTGTCAAAGACCCGGAAACGTTCACGTTTAACGGCCAAGACCCGACCGTCCGCGTTCCTTCGGCCCGCCAGTTGGTTTACGCCGACACGCGAGCGAACCCGGCAGGCCGGCTACCCGACGACACCTGGATTCTCCGCCCCCAAGACGTTCCCGACGGCTTCAGTGCCGACCAGGACACTTGGTACTTTTCGCGCGTGGCGGGCACGTTCAAGGAGCGGGCCGGCTTTCACGGCTGCCAGATGCCCGAGCAACTGCTGGGGCGCATCATACGTGCCAGCAGCAATGCGGGCGATCTGGTGCTCGATCCGTTCGGTGGCAGCGGCACCACGCTGGTGGTGGCCAAAAAACTGGGTCGCCGCTTTCTCGGCTTCGAATTGTCGGCCGACTACGTCACGAAGATCCGAGCGCGGCTTGATTCGGTTGCCGTCGGCCAACCGCTGGATGGGCCCGCGAACCCTGTCACGAGTGCTCCGCCAACGCCGAAAGTGACGGAAGGCGCCGTGCGCCGTCGTGTCCAGCACGCCAAGTGCGATGCGAAGCTTGGTGGTGGACCGGTAACGTCCAGCGTGCCGCGCCGCACGACGTCGAGTCTGCACGATGCGGTGATTGCGGCCTACCTATTGGCCCGCGATGGGCATTCGAGCGACCAGGTGATCGCGGATCCGACGCTGAACGCCGCCTTTCTCGATGAATGTCGCGAAGCGGGCGCCACTTGTGCGCCGGCCGAGTGCAACCGCTTGCTACTGCGCTTGCGCAAGGCCGGCAAACTGCCCCGCTTAGACCGTCGGCCGCCGAGGCTTCCCACGCACGAGCAAATGGACAAGTACGGCTTTGCCAGCGAGATCGCTCTGAGCATCATCATGTCGAAGCAGGAGAAATTGAGCCTCGACGACGTGCTTTGCGATCCGGTGTTAGCGAGCGAGTTCGATCGATTGGCGGAGTCGTTCGCCCCCGGTTTTCGTCCTGTTGATTATCGTTGGGCCGCGTTTCAAATTCGCAAGCGGGGTTGCGACTGGAAACGCTCGGCACAATCGGTACCCGGCCAGCTCGTTGAAAAAGGTCTTCCCCGCGCCGTGTCTTGGCAGAGAATTCGCTTCGAGACGATTGCCGAGGCACCGGGCATCTACCTGATCAGCGACGGCAAACGTCGGCCGCTTTACCTGGGCGAAACGTTGGACTTGCGAACGCGGCTGTGCTGGCAGAACGAGGTGTCGCGCACGAAGCCCTGGTCGGAGTTCGGCATCAGTGCTGCCCGCGTGCTGCCGCTACCCGCGCCGGCTGGCGGCGCGGAGCGCAGCCGTCGCGGGCTTTGGTCGCGACTTTTGGCCGCTCATCGCACTCGGCTAAATCTGCCGGAATTGGCGGCGACACGATTGGTCGAAGCATGACGATCGCCGGACGAGGACTGAAATGCCTGACAGACCGGGCACGGGCAAACGGCAGTGCAGCCTGCTCTTGTTCGTTGCCACGCCCGCTGAGGAAGGTGGCCTAAGGGAAGCGCCATCGAGCGCGGCTTGCCCTTCGAGAAGATCAAGGATCCGAAACTCGGCGAGTATCACTGGCTCGGGCCGATCGGCAATGAAACGGTGATTGCCGTTCGGCCTAGCCGCGAGAGCGGGCAGTTGATAATGGGCTCGATAGGTCGCCAGGGATCCGCAGCAAAGGCGATCCGCTTCCAAGAGGCCACCGGCGCCAACGGCATCATGCAGTTGGGAATGGCGTTCGGCGTCAACCCTTCTGAGCAGCAGCTCGGTGATGTCTTGGTTTCGACGGCACTAATTCCCTATGACAATCGCGAAATCGTGCACGGATCTGCAAGTGTTGATGACTGTATTGTTGACTATTCGCAGGCACTTCCACAACGAGCACGGCAGGTCTTGGTCGACCTCTTGGTGCGAGAGAAGCAGTCGCAGGTGCATCCCTATGGCGTTCACGTGGGCGTCATTTTATCGGGCAGCGCAAGATTCCGTTGCGCGCGCTTTCGAGATGAATTGGTTGCCTCGGTACCCGCGGGCAAAGATCCGGTCATCGGTGGCGAAATGGAGGTGGTCGGCTTGCTTGCCGCTTCGGCCACATCGAGCGCGCCGATCTGGTGTGTGGTCAAAGGCATCAGCGACTTTGGCGACAAGGAGCGCGACCACATGATCGCGGAAGGCCGCGCGATCGCCTGCCGTAACGCAGCCGATTTTGTGCTTTCCGCGCTGGCAAACGACGCCCCAACGTGATATGGTCAACTAGGGAGTTTTTAGCATGACCTCGCTCGACCATTTCTTCCACGCCCCTGCAGACCTGGTGTTGCATCCTCGCTTGCGCAATTGGAAGGCGCGGCTCGAACGACCGGGCACACGGGCGACCGTGTCGGTTTTTCGCGAAGAGACGATGATCGGTCGTTCTCCCACGGAATTGAACGTGCAATTCGTTGAAGACGGCAAGCCGGCGCCGCTGGAAACGATGCTGTGGGACGACG
>DASSFG010000226.1:0-8555 GCA_035694685.1 Pirellulales bacterium | reverse complement strand
TGCAGCCAAAACAATAATCTAGGACGGTGTTTCATTGCCGCAATCGTACCGAATTAGGTCGCGATCGTCTGCCCAACATCGTTACAACCTCGGCTTAGCCGATTATCCTCTGAGCTTCGACGAACTGTTTTCAGCAGTCTTAAATCCAGAGACACAGGAATAGCCCACTGCCGGCCTGCTATCTTCATTGCACGCGGCCACTTCCGACGTAGGCTGGGTTTTTCAGCCCGATCTACCTTTCCACCGAACGCGCGTGACTGCCATCCATCTCAATGTCGACGTACTGGTGATCGGCGCCGGATTCGGCGGCAGCCTGACGGCGCTGTTGTTGAACCAGATCGGATTGAAGTGCGCCGTCCTCGAGCGCGGATCTCACCCGCGCTTTGCCTTGGGAGAGTCGGCCACACCGCTGGCCGACCTGGTACTTGGCGACCTGGCCCTTCGCTACGGTTTGCCGCGGCTCGCGCCCTTGGCCGAATACGGCACGTGGCAAAAAGCTTACCCGGAGCTGGTCTGTGGCTTGAAACGGGGGTTCAGCTATTTTCACCATCGCCGCCACGAACCGTGGCAACCGAGCACGGGCCGCGCCAACGAACTTCTTATCGCCGCCAGCAAGACCGCGGCCGACGCGGATACCCATTGGCTCCGCTCCCAGTTTGACCACTTTCTCGCACGCGAAGCACAGCAGGCCGGTGTCGAGATCGTCGAGCATTCGCGGGTGGAAGAGTTGAACGGCGAGCCTCCTTGGCGGCTGTCGGGAACGGTCGCCGGACAGCCCTTGTCGGTTGATGCGTCGTTCCTGATCGACGCTTCCGGTGAAGGGCGTGTGCTGGCCAGGTTGCTCGCAATTGCCGACGGTGGCAACCGCATGCGGACCTGCTCGCGCTCGATCTACGGGCATTTCAGCGACGTGGAAAGTTGGAGCGACGTTGTCGCCGAGGCGGGCGGCGACGCGGTGCGACATCCCTTTCCCTGCGACGACGCGGCCTTGCACCATGTGTTTGATGGTGGTTGGATGTGGATGCTGAGATTCAACAACGGCGTGACGAGCGCCGGATGGCTGATCGACAGCGGTCGCTTCCCGCTCGTTGAGTCCTTGACCGCCGTTGAGGAATGGTCGCGCTGGCTGGCGGAGTTTCCGTCGATCGCGCGGCAGTTCCGCCATGCGCAGTTAGTCAACCCGCCGGACGGCCTGCGCCGCACGGCGCGCTTGCAGCGCCGTGTGCCGAGAGCGGCCGCCGACGGCTGGGCCATGCTGCCGGCCTCCGCTTACACGCTCGATGCCCTGCACAGCACCGGCAATGCCCATACCCTTGCTGGCGTTGAACGACTGGTGCAGATTCTGGAAGGTCATTGGCAGAAGCCCGAACTGGCGGCGAAACTGGCGGAGTACGACCAGATCTTGCAGGCGGAGATCTCGCATCTCGACCGGTTGGTGCATGGCAGTTACCGGTCGATGGGGCAGTTCGAGTTGTTTGCCGCGTTTTCGATGTTCTACTTCATCGCCGCGCACAATAGCGAAGCGCGACGCCGCGAGGGCCGCGTCGGCGAGCCGTTCTTGTGGGCGGCCGAGCCGGCTTTCCAGGCCGTCCTCGAAGGCGCTTATCAGCAGCTCCTCGCCATTACCGATGGCCGGCCTGCCTCGGCGGACGAAATCCGGGCGTTTGCCCGGCGAGTATCGCGCGGCCTCGAGCCGTTCAACATCGCCGGCCTCCAGTTTCCCGACGGCGAGGGCTTTGCCGGCGGACTGGTTGACGTTTGAAAACCGCCGCCGGCTCTCTACAATTCCGCCTCGACCTCAACCTCACGGCAAACACATTCGGTCGTTTAACCGCAGGCCCAACGGGCCGCGCGAGGTGTAGCTAGCGCGGGCCGCACCCAGAGGGTACCCGCCTGCGGATAAACGATATTACTGGCTTTTGCTTGACGATGTATCACTGCTTTGGACTCCTGTTACTACTCGGGTTTGCCGGCTGCATCAACGGGGCTCCGTTGCCGCCGACGCCGCTGGCGACATTCGAGACGGTTGCCCCGGCTAGAACCGACGCTCAACAGCAAGACGCCGATTTCATCAAGATCGCCCAGAATTACGTGCGCGGCCAGGGCCAGGATCCGCTGCTGGCCACGTACGAGGTCCATCGCAATCCTCGGCTGGAGGAAGAGCCCGGCTCCGACGAATCGGTAACTTTGGCCGTCGTCGACGTCAATTTCATCAACAGCAGCCCCTGGCACCTGGCCATCAAGAGCGACGGCGACATCAGTCAGTTGTCGGCGCGCCAACCTAAGCGCTGACATCAAGGTGTGCTGCGGCCGGTGGCGACGTATTGCTGCAAGAGGGAGGTGAGCCGCTCGACGATCTCAGGGTGCTCGTCGCAGAGGTTGTGCTGCTCGCCAATGTCGGCAGACAGGTCATAGAGCTGAACCGGCGGCAGGCCGGCCGCTTCTTTGCTGCCCGGCCGCGGGGAACTCCAACCGCCGGAATCGGCGCATAGCTCCAGTTTCCAAGGGCCTTGCCGGACGGCGAACGAGCCGTTGATCGAATGGTGGACGATCGCCTCGCGCAGCGGTGCTTTGTCTTCGCCCAACAACGCCGGCAGGATGCTGATGCTGTCTTCCCCGGCGCCTTCGGGCAACTGCACGTCGATCACGTCGGCCAGCGTGGCCATCAGGTCGGTCAGGCAAATAAGCTGGTTGCTCTGGCCGCCGGCAGCCACCTTGGCGGGCCAGCGGGCAATGAATGGAATGCGATGGCCGCCGTCGTAGATATCGGCCTTGTAGCCGCGAAAGTGATAGTTCGGATTATGTCCCTTGGCCGCGAGCGCCGAAAAGTCGGCGGTCGGCGAACAGCCGTTGTCGCTGGTGACGACGATCAGTGTGTCGTCGGCCACGCCGCCGGCCTCCAGCGCCGCCATGACGCGCCCCACGGTATCGTCGACTTGCATCACGAAATCGGCGTAGTCGTTGATGCCGCTCTTGCCGCGCCACTCGTCGCTGGGCGCGACCGGCGCATGCGGCGCGTTCAAGGGAAAATAGAGCAAGAACGGCTGGCCCTGCCGCGCCGCCGGCACCTGTCGTTCGATGAAGGCCAGTGCCTTCTCCGTGAGCGTGGGCAGGACTTTTACCGCTTCGAAGTCGTCGCCGGCGGGGCCGGTGCGGACGATCTTTTTCTCTTTCGTCGGTGTCTCGGTAAAGCGGTCGTTCTCGATGAACAGGTACGGCGACATATCGAGCGAAGCGCTGATGCCGAAGTAATAGTCGAAGCCCACAGCATTCGGCCCCGCCGTGATCTTGCCCGCATAATCGACGTCCCACGCTCGGGCGTAGCCGTTGCCAAAATTGCCTTGGTCGTCGGCGATGCCGCCGTCTTTGAGCGGCATGTCCATGCCCAGGTGCCATTTGCCGACGCAGCCGGTCGCGTAGCCGCGCTGTTTCGCCAGGCTGGCAATCGTCAGTCGGCCGGGTTCGATGAGCGGGCGTGAGTAGCCGCCCAGCACGCCGCTTTTCAGTCGCGTGCGCCAGGCGTATCTGCCCGTGAGAATGCCGTAGCGCGTCGGCGTGCAGACCGCCGAACCGGAATGAGCGTCAGTAAAAATCATCCCCTCGCGCGCCAGCCGGTCGATGTGCGGCGTCGCAATCTTGCCCTCGGGATTCAGACAACGAACGTCGCCATAACCCAGGTCGTCGGCCATGATCCAGATCAGGTTCGGCTTGTCACCGGCTACCGCGGCCGGACAGCAGACGGTCGCCGCCACGAGGGAAAGAACAAGCCCAAAAACGGTTGCCGCAGGCATATTGGCTCCCAGCTCTCAGTGTACCAGATCAGACAGTCAGCCCGCATTCTGAACGCAGTGCGAAGGCCGATCAAGCGGGCACGCACGCAGCAGCCCAGGCGACGCACCTACTGCGACCGCCCCGGCCGAACGCTGGCCCACCTGGATCTCGCGGTCGGTGGGCCGGCGAATCGCAAGCTCGCTGGTCCCACACTACGCCCGCAATGCCGCCCAAAGATCACCCACTGGGGGAGTGTCGCGCAAAGAAGCCGGTGTCGCTCGCTGGCCGGCCTGTGTAGGATGTTGCTTTCAGAACGAGTCAGAACGAGGATGAGGTCTCGTGGCAAATAACCCCGCCATCTTAGGCGATTATCGTTGCGGCGCGGGCCAGCGATTGCTGGTGGTGGCTGGTCCCTGCGTGCTCGAGACGAAGGAACTGGCGCTTTCGATCGCCCAACGGCTGCGCGACATTGGCGAGCGGTTGCCCGTTCAGATCGTGTTTAAGGCGTCGTTCGACAAGGCCAACCGTACAAGCGGCACGGCGTTCCGTGGTTTGGGCCTCGATGCCGGACTCGAAATCCTGGCCGAAGTTAAGCGGCAAACGGGGCTGCCGCTGACCACCGACGTTCACGAGTCGCACCAGGCGGCCGCGGTGGGCGAAGCGGTCGATCTGGTTCAGATACCGGCCTTTCTTGCCCGACAGAGCGATTTGCTGATTGCCGCCGCCGCCACCGGCAAGCCCGTGAACGTCAAAAAGGGCCAGTTCATGGCCCCCTGGGACATGCGTCACGTTGTGGCCAAGCTGGAATCGGCGGGCTGCCGGAACGTGCTCGTCTGCGAACGGGGCACTTTTTTTGGGTATGGCCGATTGGTGAACGACATGCGGGCCATTCCTCAAATGCAAGCTTTAGGTGTGCCCGTGATCTTTGACGCCACTCACAGCGTACAAGAACCAGGAGGGCTCGGCTCTGCGACGGGGGGAAACCGCGCGATGGTTGAGCCCTTGGCACGGGCGGCCGTGGCCGTGGGCGTCGATGGTTTGTTTTTTGAAACGCATCCCAATCCAGATCAATCGCCCAGCGATGGTCCGAACATGGTGCCCTTGGATGAGTTTGAGCCGTTGCTGCGGAGGCTGGTGCGTTTGCGCGAAACCGTGGAGAACTTGCGTGCTTAGATTTGCAACCGGGCTGACGATGCTGGCCCTTTTTGCCGGCTGCGACAACGCGGCGCCGCCAACCACCACCGCCCCGCAAGGCGAGACCTCAAAAGTGGAGCAGGCGGTCCATATCCTGGACTACGTGGCGGGGCTGCTCAACAGTCCGGCCGAAACCGACGTCGTCGAATCGACCTCGTGGGACATTCTCGATTACAACGAGGCTGCCCGTCGCGCGTTGGAAAGCGGCGTGCCGCCGGTGCTCGTGCCCCAGTTGAACCAGTGGATTGTGTTGCAGTCGCCTCTGGCCGATTGGCACCGCGACCCGCTCCTGGATACGTTGCCCGGCGAGCTGCGCAGACTGCCGCAGGTCAAAGATCTCGATACGATGGGCTTTTCGCCCCCCGACGGCATCGACCTCAGGCAGGCGATCTGGCTGCGCGACGCTTCGAACTGGGCGGCCGGCGCCACCCAAGACGACCTGGAGCGGTCACGGCGGATCTTTGATTGGATTGTGCGCAACATCCAGCTCGATCCTCCCTACGACGAAGACACCGTCCGCCGACAGGCCTGGCAAGCGCTGTTGTTAGGGCATGGTCCGGCTGAGGATCGAGCCTGGTTGTTCACGCTCATGGCGCGCCAGCAAGGGCTCGACGTAGTCATGCTGGCCACTGGCCAGGAGGACGCCGCGGAACCGTGGCTGCCGGCCCTGTTTCACGAAGGAGAACTTTATCTCTTCGATCCGTCGCTGGGCCTGCCGATTCCCGGCCCGGAGGGCAAAGGCATCGCCACGCTCTCACAAGTGGCCGCCGATGATTCGCTATTGCGGCATCTCGACGTCGACGACGACCACCGCTACGGCAGGTCGGCCGCAGAGATCGAACAGGTGACGGTGCTGATCGAGGCCTCGCCAATGTACCTTTCGCAACGAATGGCATTGTTGGAATCGCAGTTGGCGGGCGAGCAGAGCGTGGTGCTCTCGGTCGATGCTTCGGCACTGGCCGATCGGCTGCACGAGGTGAAGCACGTGTCGGACGTGCGGCTTTGGTCCCTGCCTTACGAGCGGCTGGCCGAGCAGGCGTTGAAGGGTCGAAAAGGGCGGCAAAAAATCGCCGGCGATTTCGAGCCATTTATGGTGCCTTTTCCACGGCAGATCAAGAAAAAGACCGAATTGACGCCGGCGCTGTGGAAGGGACGAGTGCTGCACGTGCTCGGTCAGTTCACCGGCGAACCGGGAGCGATGAAGTACTATCAAATTGCCAGGCCGTCGGACCAAGATCTTGCCCGCGGGCCGGCGTTGACTGCCGTCGAACAGGAAGATCTCCGCGGCAAAGTGCCGCCGGACGAATGGACTGCGGCCGGCGAGCGTTTTCTGAAGATTGCCCCCGTCGCCAAGCATTATGCCAGCTATTGGCTCGGGCTGATTGCCTTTGAACGCAACGATTACAAAACGGCGGCCAACTACTTCAGCAAGCGCACGCTCGATGTCAATCCGGACACGCCCTGGCGCAGCGGCGCACTTTATAATTTGGCCCGGGCAGAGGAGCTGCTCGGCCGCAACGACGACGCCGTCGAGCTGTATCGGCAGATCGAGTCGCCGCAGCGCCATGGCAACCTGCTGCGGGCCCGTTGGTTGGAAGAAAGCACGAAAAGCAAGTGACACCTCGATTTATAGACTTTAAGTTATTGCGCATGCGGCGACTAATTTTACCTGCTGTTTTAATGATGATGGCTATCACGCTCAAAGCTCAGGCTGCGGAGAACGGCGCCGACCGCGAGGCCCGCGACCTCGTGGCCGATTACGAAAAGCGAATCAGGCCGATCGAGATCGAGGTCAATCGACGCTGGTGGGATGCCAACGTGACCGGAGCCGACGAGGCATACCGCCAAAAGCAAGAGGCCGAAAACCGCCTCGACGAAGCGTTGGCCGATCGAGATCGCTTCGCCAGGCTGAAAGCCTGCGACGGCAAGGTCGACGATCGGTTGCTGGCCCGACAGATACGCCTGCTCTTCTTGCAAGCGCTGCCCAAACAGGTCGCGCCTGAGCTGCTCAAGCAGATCGTCACGCGCTCGAATGCCATCGAGATGCGATTCAACGTCTACCGGGCCAAGGTCGGTGGTCGCGAGCTGGCCGATAGCGACGTGCGCCGCATCTTGCACGAATCGCGCGACGGCGGCGAGCGCCGCGCCGCTTGGGAAGCCAGCAAGGGCGTCGGCCGCGAAGTAGCCCAGGATCTGCGCACGCTCGTCCAGCTCCGCAACAAGGCGGCCCGCGAACTGGGCTTCGCCGACTTTTACGCCATGCAGTTCGAGCTGAACGAACAGAAGTCCGACGACGTGCTGGCCATGTTCGACGAGCTCGACCGCCTCACACGCCGGCCCTTTGAAGAAGCGAAACAGGACGTCGACCGACGGCTGGCAGAGCGGTTTGACGTCGGCGTCGATGAGTTGCGCCCCTGGCATTACTATGATCCGTTCTTCCAGGAGCCGCCCGCCGTCTACGAGACCAGCCTCGACTCAGCGTACACGGGCGTTGAGATTCCTGAGCTTTGCCGCCAGTTTTATCGCGGCATCGGGCTGCCGATCGACGAGGTGCTCAAGCGCAGCGACCTGTACGAGAAGCCGGGCAAAAACCCGCATGCCTTCTGCACCGATCTCGATCGTGATGGCGACGTGCGAGTGTTGGCCAACATCGTACCCAACGAATACTGGATGGGCACCATGCTGCACGAGCTTGGCCACTCCGTCTACAGCAGCCGCTACATTCCACGGACTCTGCCTTACATGGTGCGCACCGACGCCCACATTCTGGCCACCGAAGGGCTGGCGATGATGTTCGAGCGGTTTTCGAAAAGCGCCGCCTGGCTGGCGGCCATGGGTGTCGACGTCGTTGATCCCGCGGCGTTCGATTCGACCGGCAGACGGATGCGGCGCAACAAGTTGCTCATTTTCTCACGCTGGTGCCAGGTAATGCTGCGATTCGAGAAGGAGCTCTATCGCGATCCCGACCAGGACTTGAACTCGCTTTGGTGGTCGCTCGTCGAACGTTATCAAGAAGTGCGGCGGCCGGACGAGCGCGATGAGCCTGACTACGCGGCGAAGATTCATATCGTCGTGGCCCCCTGCTACTACCACAACTACATGCTCGGCGAGCTGTTTGCCTGCCAGCTACATCACACCATTGCCCGGGAGCTCTTTCCCGAGGCTGATGCACAAACACTGATCTACGTCAATCAGCCGAAAGTGGGCGCCTTCTTGCAAGAGCGGGTGTTCGACCCCGGCCGCACGCTTACCTGGGACGAGCTGACCCGCTTCGCCACCGGCAAACCGCTCGAGCCCCGCGCCTTCGCCGCCGATCTGTCGAGTGAAGATCGCTAAATAGCCCTCGATTACCGGACATAGAGCAGGTCGAGTGGCAACGGTGGCTGGGGCAGAGCCGCGACGCGGACATGGTTTTCGAGAAAGGCGTTGCCGCGGCGATGCCCCGGGAACGCGGCCACCGGGGCATCGCTGGCCGGCAGGTCCTCTGACGAGTGCTGAGTCGAACGCGGCCAGCTTTGCCCCAGCCACCGATACCGTTGCGACGAATGCCTAATGACGAATGACGAAAGAATGATGAAATCCGAATGACG
>DASSFG010000225.1:0-4974 GCA_035694685.1 Pirellulales bacterium | reverse complement strand
AGCTTCCGGGGCATCGCCGCGACAACGTCTTTTTGTCAAAAGAGGCCCTTATCGCGGCTCTGCCCCAGCCACCGCTAGTCTCGCGTATACTCGATGTCCGGTAATCGCGCACGGCTATTTAGCACCGGCCATCCGCCCCTGCCGCGGATTCAAGCGATCTTGTATCATCGGCGTATGGTCTCCGCCGCTACGACTTCCGCTCCGCCGACCGCCGCTCCGCAGGCCGAGGCCTCGGCCATGCGCGTGCTGATCATCGACAACGACGCCAGCCATGCCCAGGCCGTCGCCGAAAGCCTCGAACGGGTCGGCTACGATTGCACCGTGGCCACCTCCGGCGCCGAGGGCGCACGAGAAATTGAGGAGCATCGCTTCGACGTCGTGATCACCGACCTGGTGATGAACGACCTGGACGGGCTGGAAGTGCTGGCCCGGGCCAAGAACGACTTGCCCGACGCCGAGGTGATCCTCGTCACCGGCCACGGCACCGTTCCCTCGGCCGTCACCGCCATGCAGCAGGGGGCGTTCAACTACTTGCTCAAACCGCTCGATTTGAAGCAGCTTCGCGCGGTGGTCGAACGCGCGGCCGAGAGCGTGCGGCTGAGGCAAACCAACGCCGAGCTGAACCGCCGGCTGGACGAAAAGTTCGGCTTCGAAGGCGTGGTCGGCAGCAGCCCGCAGATGAACAAGGTCATCAGCCTGCTGAAGCGGATTGCGCCCACCAACGCTACGGTGCTCATCCAGGGCGAGACGGGCACCGGCAAAGAGCTGGTGGCCCAGGCCATCCATCAGAACAGTCCCCGCAAGAACAAGCCCTTCGTGCCGCTCAATTGCGCCGCCTTGAGCGAGAACATTCTGGAAAGCGAGCTGTTCGGGCATGTGCGCGGGGCCTTCACCGACGCTTCCGCCGACCGCATGGGCAAGTTCGAGTACGCCCACGGCGGCACGCTCTTTCTCGACGAGGTGGGCGATATGCCGATGGCCACGCAGATCAAGCTGCTGCGAGTGCTGGAAAGCGGCGAGATCACGCGCGTCGGCTCCAACGACCCCGTCAAGGTCAACGTGCGGCTGCTCTCGGCCACCAACCGCCAACTGGAGCAGCAGATCGAGGCGGGCACGTTCCGCAGCGACCTCTATCACCGCTTGAAGGTGGTGACCGTCACGCTGCCGCGGCTGGTCGAACGCAGCCAGGACATTCCGCTGTTGATCGAGCACTTCATGAGGCAGTTCGCCAAGCGGCATCAGAAAACGGTCAAGAGCATGTCGACCGCCGCGCGGCGCCGGCTGCTGGCTTACGGCTGGCCGGGCAACGTCCGCGAGCTGCGCAACACGATCGAGAGCATGGTGGTGGTCGATTTCGACGGGGTGCTCGACGTCGACGACTTGCCCGCCGAACTGGCTGACCAGCCCGCCGGCGAAACTGCTGCCTCGCCGGCCGCGGCCTGCGACGACCACCTGGTCGGCAAGCCCTTCACCGAGATCGAGAAGCACTACATCGTCGAGACGCTCAAACTCTGCGGCGGCAATCGCGAGGAAGCCGCCCTGCTGTTGGGCATCGGCGAACGCACGTTGTATCGGAAGATCAAGGAATATCAGCTATAGCGGCAGATGGTAAACGTGGACGAGAGAATGACGAATGACGAAGCACGAATGACGAAAGAATGACGAAGCACGAATGACGAACGATGCCGGCCTTCGGGATTCGTCATTCGTCATTCTTTCGTCATTCGTCATTCGGATTTCGTCATTTGGATTACAGGAACGGATTCAACCATGGGCATGATCCAACAACTCCCTCCCAGCGTCGTGAACAAGATCGCGGCCGGCGAAGTCATCGAACGGCCGGCGAGCGTGGTCAAGGAGCTGATGGAAAACTCGCTCGACGCGGGAGCGACGCGCGTCGACGTGGCCGTCGAGCAGGGCGGCCTGGAGTTGGTGCGCGTGGTCGACAACGGCTGCGGCATCGCGGCCGATGAGTTGCATCTCGCCGTGGCCAGCCATGCCACCAGCAAGCTCCGCGCGGCTGACGACCTGTTTCAGATCGCCACGCTCGGCTTTCGCGGTGAAGCGTTGGCCTCGATCGCTGAAGTCAGCCGCCTCGTGCTCCGCAGCCGGCAGGGCCAAGATTCCGGCGGCGCGGAGCTGGAAGTACACGGCGGCCAGACCAGCGGCGTGGCGCCCTGCGGCTGTGCCGTGGGAACCACGATCGAGGTCAGGCAACTTTTTTTCAATACGCCGGTACGGCGGAAGTTTCTCCGCTCGTCGCAAACGGAAATGGGCCATGTCAGCGAGGCCTTCACGCGGCTGGCGTTGGCCCATCCGGCGGTCCACTTCACGCTACGGCACAATCAACGCACCTTGTACGAGCTTGCCCCGGCCGAACAGGGCGTGGAACGCATCGCCCACTTTTTTGGCCGCGAGCTGGCCGACGACTTGATCTGGCTGGAAAGCCGCGACGGCGAAGTGTGGCTTTCGGGCTTCGTGGGGCACCCCAACCAGAGCCGCCCCAACACACGGATGCAGTACCTGTTTCTCAACGGCCGGGCCATCCGCGACCGGTCGCTGGCGCACGCGCTCAGCGAGGCGTATCGCGGGTTGCTGCTCACCGGCCGTTGTCCCGTTTCATTTCTGTACCTGGAAATGCCGCCGGAGCTGGTCGACGTGAACGTCCATCCCACCAAGCTGGAAGTCCGCTTTCAGGACGGCGGCCGGCTCTACAGCCAGCTCCTGGGCACCCTGCGCACGAAATTTCTCACCACCGACCTCACGCACCGGCTCAGCGCCGCCAAAGCCGACGGCGGCGGCAACGGCGGTGTCGATCCGAGCGGCGCCCACGACCCGGCCCGGGCGGAGCAATTGCGCAGTGAACTGGTGGAGTGGGCCAAAGGCCAGGTTTCCACCTGGCAGTCCGGCGGCGCGGCGACCGCGCTGGCCCAACCGCCCGTGCGCCAGAGCACGCTCTCGGTCGGGCAGGCTTATTCGCCCGAGACCTTCGAGGTGCCGCGGCCCTCGGCGTCGCCGTTGCGGCTCTCGCCGGTGCATGATTCACCCGCGGGCCCTTACGAAATGGCGGTCGCGGCGACGGCGCCGCGGATACGAAACGGTGTGCTGACCGCGATGCAGATTCACAACCGCTACCTGGTGGCGGAGACGGATGAAGGGGTGGCGGTCATCGACCAGCACGCCCTGCACGAGCGGATTTTGTACGAACAGTTCCGCGAGCGTGTGCTCGAAGGCGCTCTGGAGTCGCAGCAGCTCTTGGTGCCCGAGCCGGTGAACCTGAGCGCGGCCGAAGCGGCGGCAGTCGTCGAACAGGGCGAGCTGTTGGCCAGGCTGGGCCTGAAGGTCGAGGCCTTCGGTGGCGGCACGGTGCTGGTGAGCAGCTATCCAGCAATGCTGGCGGGCAGCTCGCCGGAAGAGATTCTACGTTCGGTTGTCGAGCGGTTGTCGTCGGGCGGGCGCTTGCCGGAGCGGCGCGACCTGCTTGACGAGCTGTTGCACATGCTGGCCTGCAAGGCGGCAATAAAAGCCGGCGATCCCTTGGCGCCGGAGGAAATCAGCGACTTGCTCGAGCAGCGTCATCTGGCCCAGGACAGCCATCATTGCCCGCACGGGCGGCCGACCGAGCTCGTCTTTACGCGCGAAGACCTCGATCGGCAGTTCAAGCGGACGTAGGGTTCAGGGTTCAGGGTTCAGGGTTCAGGGTTCAGCGACGCGCAAGCGGAGGCGCCGTGGCGCAGTCGCCAAGGACGTTTGCAAGCGCGACGGATAGTCAGGCGCCGGATCGGTGGTCTCCTTACGCCTGAACTGCCGCCAAACTGTCAGCCCAAAGTGGAACGAACAGTCTTGCGGGAGTAACTTGCCGCCGCCATCCCCGCTCGAACTGAATTTTCCCAAAGAACGCGGCAACGACCAGCATGGATACCAGCAACGCTCGGACGGTGAACTGGAACCTTCGGCTCATGGGGGCAGACCATCTTTTGCCCTTGCCGTAGGACCTTGATACTTAAGCACCAAAATCGGGCCGGGGAACCGGTCATCCCAACGGTAGCAGGGAAAGCTGCCTTCAGGTTGTTTGCTACCTATCGGCCATGGTCGCCATTGCCCGTGCAGCGGGCCGCCAACGTAAACAAGAGTTAGTACGACGTCGTCCGGCATCGAAGGTCTCGTCCGGTTATGGGGTCGATTCTATCCGATTTTGGCCGCGCGCGTAGCTGACTGAAGCCGCGGGGCATGGGGGTAATTGTACACCGCTTGTCTGCCGAATAGCGAGGCTTTCTGGCCTCGCCCCGTGCGATGCGGCGGTGCATCGCCCGCCACGGGCGACTCCGTCGGCCGCTCTAAGCGCGAATTCGCAATGGCACCCAACGGACGCGCTGCCTACAGTGCGGGGCAACCTGGACGGTCTCCGCTTAAACGGTTCATCCGGCTGAAGCGTACCCAACGACCCCAGCGACCGCAGGAACGGCGGAGTACCGGTGGCCTCTTCTCTGTTGGGACCGTTTCGGTGCGCCCAAGTAATTGAACTGCGGCGCCGGTCGTTTGAACCGAGGACGCGCGCTTCCCGTTCAGCAACCAGAATCAGAGAAGAGGCCACCGGTACTCGGTCGCGATCTGCGGCGTGTCTCATTGCGACCGTTCTACTCGTGCCGACCAATGGACGAAGGCCAACCGTGCCGATATGCGGCTTGGCCCCGACCGGGCCGGCGCGGTCTAATGACCGGAATGAACGGCATTGACGAACAAAGACGCCGAAGGATTGCCGCCGAGGTCGAGCGCATACGAGAGATCGAAAGGTGTCGCCGTAGGCAGTTCGCCAAGTTTGTTTGGCGACGGGGACCGCTTTGGTTGGTCGCCCTGTTGGTCGTCGCCTTTGGGCTTTGGCAGCTCTTCTGGCTGGCTGTCGGCCTGTTGCTTTCGCACTGGCTTCCCTATGGCATTGGCTAGACCCTTTTGGTTCACCCGCCCCGCCTTCGG
>DASSFG010000224.1:0-3412 GCA_035694685.1 Pirellulales bacterium | reverse complement strand
ACGATGTAGCGTCAAACTCGCTTCACGGAACGCCAGAGAGGGCGTTCCCTACGGACAAATATTCACGTTGGCGATTTACGGAAGTTATTTTTCGGACGGCCCTTGGGCGCGCCAGCCGGTCGCGAGTTCGCGCGAGATGTGGCATAATTCTCGGTGTCGTCCCAGCCACTCAATCATGCACCGCATTTCCAAGAGATTTAGCCGATGAAAACACTCTTGATTTCGCTGACGTTGACGCTCTCTCCGCTCGTGGCGGCTGCGGCCGAGCAGGCCAAGCCGGCGGCGCCGCGGAAGATGAACGTGTTGTTTCTCATCGCCGACGATTTGAACTGCGATCTGCACTGCTACGGTCATCCCCAGGTAAAGTCGCCGAACATCGACCGGTTGGCTGCGCGCGGCGTGCGGTTCGAACATGCCTATTGCCAGTTTCCGTTGTGCAGCCCCAGCCGCAGCTCGTTTTTGACCGGCCGCCGGCCGAACGCCACCCATATTCACACCAACCCGACATCCGGACAATTCTCCACCGACTATCGCCCCACGCCGCACTTCCGCGAATTCATTCCCGATACGGTGACCATGCCGCAGTTGTTCCGAAAGCACGGCTATACGGCGGCGCGGGTCGGCAAGCTGTACCACTACGGCGTGCCGGGGCAGATCGGCACCAGCGGCCTCGACGATCCGGCCTCGTGGGACTTTGTCGTGAACCCCGCCGGCCGCGACAAGGCCGAGGAGAACAAGATTTTCACGCTCACGCCGCACAGCTACGGTGGCACGCTGAGCTGGCTGGCCGCCGCAGGGGACGACCTGGAGCAGACCGACGGACTGGGCGCCACGGCTGCCGTCAGCCTGCTGGAAGAATACAAAGACCGCCCGTTCTTTCTGGCAGTGGGCTTCTATCGCCCGCACACACCTTACGTTTCGCCGAAACGCTACTTCGACGAATACGACGTACACGAGTTCGAACTGCCCGGCCTGTCGCAGGCCGACCGCGAGCGCATGCCGGCCGCCGCTTACGCCAGCGCTAAAAAAGAGCAGGAAACGATGAGCGACGATTTGCGACGCGAGGCGATCCAGGCTTATTGGGCGTCGATCACCTTCATGGACGCCCAACTGGGCCGCGTGCTCGACGCTTTGGACCGCTTGGGGTTGGCCGACAACACGATCGTCGTGATGACCAGCGACCACGGCTATCACATGTACCAGCACGGGCTGTGGCAGAAGATGAGCTTGTTTGAGAATTCCGCGCGCGTACCGCTGATCGTCTCCGTGCCCGGCGGCGCGGGCCGGGGTAAATCGAACGCCGGGCCGGTGGAATTAGTCGACCTCTATGCGACGCTCGCCGATCTCTGCGGTCTCCCTGTGCCCGACTACCTCGACGGCACGAGCTTGCGACCGGCGCTCGACGATCCGTCGAAGTCGGTCAAAGAGGCCGCCTTCACGCAAGTGCGGCGCGGCGACTTCGACGGTTACAGCATCCGCACCGCGCGTTGGCGCTACACGCTGTGGGACGACGGCCGCCAAGGCGAACAGCTTTACGACATGCAGTCGGACCCGGGCGAGATGACGAACCTCGCCGCCGACCCGGCCCATGCCCAGACGGTCGCCAGGCTTAAGGCGCAACTGCAAAACTATGCGAAGAGATAGCGGCTCAAGCTGACACGCATGGCCAGTCTGCTCACCAGTTTCAAGCCGAAGCGTCGTTGGATGCAGGTCTCTTTGCGGACCGTGCTCGTGCTCGTCACGCTCCTGTGTGTCGCCTTGAGCGTATGGATCGTGCCGCTTGAGCGGAAGCGGCGTGCGGTGGCCGCCATTGAAGCCCTGGATGGAAGTGTAACCTATCAGCAAGCGACGACGGTTCATCTGGAAGGACTGACGAGTCTCGAATTTCTTTATCTCAACAACACTCAGGTCTCCGATGCTGGATTGATTCACCTGCGAAGATTGTCCGGCCTTCGAGCAATTGATCTACAAGGCACACGCATCACCGACGCTGGGCTTGACCACCTGCAGGGGATCACGAACCCACAATGGATCTGGCTCGACCACAGTCAGGTCACCAACACCGGCGTGGCCCGACTCCGGCAGGCAATTCCGAGATGCGGGATTACCGGGCCGTGAACTGTCGGCCCCAACCGGCACTTTACGGGTGGCGGCTGTAGCCGGCTAATGCTGTGGTCGCCCGCCTTGCCATTTGGCGGCCGATTGTCCTAGGGGTAGATCAGCCGCGTCGTCCTCGGTAGGTTCGTTGGCTGCCAAATGAGGCGTTTCGGACAGCGACTGCGGCCCTCCCCGAAAATGCTGCATGAGCGACGCCATCATTGTTGCCTTTTCTTGATGGGCTTGTGCGACCGCTTGCAAGGCCAAAGCGCGTTGATGGTTGGCCTCGAGGAGCTCGGCCTGATCGGCATGTCGCCGAGAGAGCAGTCCCAGGCCGTAGCCGGACGCAAATATCGCGGCAACTGCCAAGCACGCGGCAGCGACCGTGCTCTGGGTGATCTTCAATCGCCAGACAAACGTGGTCATGCGTCATTCTCCGTCGTCGGTGCTTGATTCCCCTGACATGGCCCCGTAGTGCATTCGCCGCACGGCTACATATATGACGCCAGCGGTGCCGGAATCTTCCATTAAAATCTGGCTCTTCGCCAGAATCTGTGGGTTTAATCGGCGCCGGCAGACAGACCAAGCTAGGACAAAGACAACGAGTTCAAGTGCCATTTGCTCCTGACAACTTTTCGTTTCTCTGTTTCGTCGTCTTAAGGCACTAAAGGTCGGAGCCATTCGGGAAGAGGTTCATTGAGCAGAGAAGCTTCCCCGTGGTCGAAGACTGCGACGTGGCGGAAGGGCAGAGCCAGATCGCTGTTGTCGTAGATCAGGACGTGTGGCAAATACACGATGGCTGCCCGGAGATTGTCGAGTGTACGCGAGAACCTCGACCGCAGCTTCTCGATGGGCACAACGTGTCCACCTTGCAATGCTCTCATTGCCACGCGGTCGATCGATTGATCGGGACCAGCGATACCGACGTAGCATAAAACGACTGTGTAACCGCGTCGGGCTGTTTCTTCCAGGAAGGCGACCTTGTCACCCACGGGGTCGGAGAATACCGTTTCAAACGCGAAGCTTTCTCCGCGCTCCACCAATGCACGCCGGATGCTGTCGGCCAAACTTGCCGAGGCATAGGCGTCGATTCCATGCTCGTTGGCCAGCAGATCGGCATTGACGAATCGTAAACCCGACGCCGCCACGTGTGATTCGAAAAAGGTGCTCTTTCCAGCCCCGTTTGGTCCGGCAATGGCAACAACAATTGGTGGCCTGCCGAATTCGGCAAAGTCGATCATTTGACGATGAATTTACCGTCTACAAATCGGCCGACCGTTCGCGCCCCATCAGCCTCGATGCGCACCAGAAGCCC
>DASSFG010000223.1:0-9006 GCA_035694685.1 Pirellulales bacterium | reverse complement strand
CGCGTAGTTTGCATCGGCGCCTGCTGCTTTTGGACCGCCGGGCGCCGGCAAATCGGCAGCGCGCTGCCGATTTGCAACCGAATCCTTCTAATGCGTAAGTCGCAAGCCCTTGTTATCAAATATGTTACGATTGAACGTCCGATCGATGTCACGCGTTTTTTTGCAAGCGTGGCCAGCTCGCCTCACCACAAGGCAAACGACTCGCTCGACGACGCGAGCGATAAAACCATGCTATTCAACCTCCCGTACCTTGAGGCGTCCCTTCGGCGCGTGGCACCACGAACGTGTGGTGTACGGCTTCCTTCTGGAAACCGATCACTTCCGGGAAGCACAGGCCGGGCAAGATCTGCACATCGAAAATCTCCTCCACCGCCGTGTGAAAGTCAAGCATGGCGGCGATTTCGCCACGTGGCAAGCTAACCACCGCTACACCGCATTTCAGCTCGCTCAACCGTTCGGCAATCGGCAGCCCGCCAAAGGTGGACGTTTCGCGGATCTTCGAGAGGCCGATGAAGGCATAGTGTCCAGCGAAGGCCAGTCCACGTGCAAAGCCGGGCAGTTCGGCCACGGTTTCCGAGCGGCCGGTGGCGGCATCGACGAGCAACAGGCGGCCGGTGCCCGACTCCAATACCCAGAGGCGACCGTCGTGCAGGCGCGGCGAGTGCGGCATCGAGAGCCCTCGAGCAATGATCTCTCCGCTGGGTGCGTCGATCAGGCAGCCGCCCTGCGCCTTGTTGGGACGCCAGCCGCCCTGCGTGTCGGTTTCACCGAGGGCCGTGACGTATCGGGGCCGGTCGTTTTGCATGGCCAGGCCGTTCAGATGGCAGCGATCTTCGGCCGCCAGCGCGGTAACAAACGGCGGACGCCAGCGCGGCACGAAGCTGTAGTCAGGGTCGAGAGTACAAAGACAGGAGAAGCGTGTGTTGACGATCCACAATTCGTCTCCCGCCCAAGCGATCTCGTGACAGCGAACGTCGCCGGTTACGTGAGATGATCGCGGCAAAAAGCACGCATCGTGCGTTCCGACGGGCTCTATCCGCGGGGCGATGTCGGGTGCGTCGCGCAAGAACCAGATTTGGTTGCGCGTGCCCAGCGCCAAACGTCTCCCGGATAGAGCCAGGCCCATCGGTTGATCGAATGTACGGACCAACGTGGATAGCCCGCCGCCGGCCGCCCGCACAACCAGCAGTTTGTTGGCCTGGTAGGTCGTCACCAAGAGCGAGGCGTTCAACTGCGTGAGCAACGCTGCGAAGTTGTCGGTTTGCGAGTAGTGGAATTCGACGGCGGTGGTGGGCGGTTCGGCCGCGGACGGCGTGCCATCGCGGTTCAGTTGCGGCGGTGGCAAGGTGGATGTAATGGACATGAAGGGCTCCTTTTTGTTTTCAATTTCCGCCACGATCGGGGCTTGTCCCCGTCGAGCGCTGACTGACCGGCTAGATTCGGCCTTTCTGATAAAACGTTTCCTCTCCGCCTTGCGTCCGCCGCCGCAAGCGGCGGCGGACGCAAGGCGGAGAGGAGAAAGGGTCGCGGCCCTCTATCGCTTTTAGCCTGCCAGTCGTCGCTCGCACCGGGGCAAGCCCGGCGGAGGCGTTTGTCGACGGTCGCTCGATCGAATCAGGCCAGTTTCGGGCTACGCGGACGTCACCCTACGTCGTTCGTCATTGATCATTCGTCAAATCCCAACCCCCAATCCCTAATCCCCAACCCCTTTCACAGCGCGTCCACGACCGTCTTGCCGCTTATGCTGCTGTTCTTCGTGTCGGTCACCGTGATGGTTTGGTTGCCCGCCTTCTTCAGTACCAGACCAGTGAAGGTGTGTACGCCGTTGTTGCCCGCCGTAAACGTGTAGTTGGCGGGCAAGATGGCCTTGTTGTCACTGCTACTGAAATGGATCGTGCCGCTGTAGCCGGTGACGATGTTGCCGTAGGCGTCTTCGACTGTCACCGTCAGACTGAACGGCGCTCCCGGCTGGACGCTCGCCGGCGCGCTGAGGACAAGCTTGCTCGCCGCCGCCGGCTTCACCGTGATGCCGCTGTCGGTGCCGTGCAGGCTGGCATTGACCGTGTCGGTCGCGGTAATCGACTGCGCACCGGCGGTCTTCAGCGTGGCGCTAAAGACGTGCTTGCCCGCATCGGCACTGGTGAACGTGTAGTTGGTGGGCAGCACGGCCTTGGTATCGCTGCTGGTAAAGTGGACTGTGCCGGTATAGCCTGTGGCAACGTTGCCGTAAGCATCCTTGAGCGTCACGGTGAAGCTGCCGCTGGTCCCGGCGGTGATCGGCGATGCGAAGCCGGACACAACCATGGTGCTGGCCGCGGCCGCATTGACCGCGACGGTGCTACCACCCGTGATCGAGCTGGTCGTCGTATCCGTCGCGATTACGGTTTGGTTCCCGGCCGTCTTGAGCGCAACGGCGTTCGTGAAGGTATGAACGCCTGCGTCGCTCGCCGTGAAGGCATAGTTGGCCGGCAGGCTGGCCTGGCCGTCGCTGCTGGTGAAATGAACGGTGCCGGCGTAGCCGCTGGCAGTGTTGTTGTAGGGATCGAGCGCGGTCACAGTAACGCTGAAGGAACTGCCAGCCGTAGCGCTCGCGGGGGCACTGACCGCGAAATGGCTGGCCGCCGCCGATGTGACGGTGATGCCGGTCTCGCTGCCGGTCAGGGTGCCAGTTGAGGTATCGGTGGCCATAATCGACTGCGTCCCGGCGGTCTTCAGCGTAGCGCTGAAGGTGTGCTTGCCCGCATCGGCGGCGGTGAAGGTGTAGTTCGCCGGCAGCGCGGCCTGACCGTCGGAACTGCTGAAGCGCACCGTGCCGGTGTAACCGGTATCGATCGTGCCGTCGGGATTGAGCGCGGTCACGCTGAAACTGCTGGGCGTGCCCGCCATCGTCGTCGCCGCGAACCCGCTGACGGCAAAACTCGTTGCCGTCGCAGGAGTGGCCGACGAGTCGGCCTCGTTCATCAGCACCGAGATGGTGGCAGAGTCTTGGTTTGTTACGGCCAAGTCGGGGTAGCCGTCGCCGTTGAAGTCCGCCGCGGTGATGGAGTCAGGGGAAATATTGTACAGAGGAATGGTTTGTGCGGCCGTGAATGTGCCGTCGCCGTTGCCCAACAGCACATTGACGTTTGACCCCCAGTAGTAGGTGCGGCCGTAGGGGCTGCCGCGCCCGTAGTCATACTGTGCCGCCACGGCCAGGTCGAGCTTTCCGTCGCCGTTCAGGTCCCCCATGACCAGCGAGTCGCGGGTGATATTGCCGCCCTGCGGCAGAATGGGCAAGTTCGTATACGTAGCCGCTTGAAAAGTGCCGTCGCCATTGCCCAGCAGCACCGACACGCCGGCCGCGTTGTCATAGCCACCGGCGGTAAGCAGGTCGAGCTTGCCGTCGCCGTTGACGTCGCCCACGGCCACGCTGCCAGCACTGTATGTGGCGGCGTAGGTGGCGGGGGCACCAAGGGTGCCGTCGCCTTTGCCCAGCAGCACCGCCACACCAGACGGTTCGGAAAGCGAGACGAACGAGGCGGCGACGTCCAGTTTGCCGTTGCCGAAGTCCGCCAGCTCTACGGAGCCCAGCTTGGCAGCGTTGGGCACGCTTGTAGTGGAAGCGCCAGAAAAAGCGCCGCTGCCGTTGCCCAGCAAGACATCGACCAATCCATCGTAAACCTCGGTTCCGTTTGAATTGAAAAATGAGGTTTGTGCGGTGACCACCACATCGGGGCGCGCATCGTGGTTCATGTCGCCGATGGCGACCGACATCACATGCTGAGGGAGCGGAGTCGTGCCGGTGTAGCCGCGGGGAAAGACTCCCGGCAGATTGAAGGTCGTGGCGGGCTGAAAGGTGCCGTCGCCATTGCCCAACAATACACTCACCGACCCTGCCTCTGGGCTGTACGAGTAGTTGGCCGTGACGATATCGAGTTTTCCATTTCCGGTGAGGTCGCCGACGGCCACGGATACAGGGCTGGCGCCGGTAGCGAAGGCCGTGGGCGGGCCGAAAGTTCCGTCGCCGTTGCCCGGCAGCACGCTGACGGTGTTGGGCTGGGTGGCCACGACCAAATCCTGAATGCCGTTATTAGCGAGGTCGGCCGCCACCTCCGCGACGGAGGGCCCCGCGGCAGCATAATCGACCGGCGCTATGAACGTGAGCAGCGAGCGGCTTTCGAGCGATTCGAATTGCAGCCGCTGTGCCGCGCGTGGCCGGTTTTGGCGGCGCCGCTTCGTGCGAGACGGATTGCTTCCAGTCGATGATTTGAAGGAACCAACCATTGAGCGAAACCACATAAAAAGTCTCCTTCGCGAATGTGATCTGCTCTATAATGGCGACGGCGACCTTTAGGGCGCGCAGACCGTGCGCCGCTTTGGTGCCGGGCCGGTGGGGAGCTTGCTTGGCCGTAAGGACCCCACCGGCCGACTTTCAATTTTGGATTTTCGATTTTGGATTTTGGATCGTAGGGCGGGACCAGCTCGCTGTAGCGAGCGCCGGCCCACCATTGGTCTCGATTCACCTGCACCTTCCGCTGTATAGAACTCCTGTATGATTTCCGAGCCTATCAAAGCCGACGCCACCGGTGCGGTGACGCTTCCGGCCGAACTGTGCCGGGCTGCCGGCGTTGTACCTGGTGCGGACCTCGTGGCTGAAGTGGAAGCAGGCCGAATCGTCGTGCTGCCGGCCGGACCTTCGTTGGCGGAGCGCATCGTGGCGCGGGCCAGGGCGTTGCCGCCGGATACGTTGGATTGCCTTCCCGCCGACGGCGCGTCGCAGCACGACCACTACATCTACGGCACGCCGAAACGACCGGAGTTGACGTAGCATGGCCGCGGTTTACTTCGCGGACACCTTTTGGTGGATTGCCTTGGGCAATCCCACAGATGCGTGGCATGCGCGAGTCATCGCCTGGCAAGCTTCCCATCCCAACGCACGGTTTGTCACAACCGAAGAAATCCTGTCCGAAGTGCTGACCTGGTTCGCCGCGAGTGGACCGGCGGGCCGTGCGCTGGCCAGCACCATGGTCCGAGATATCCTGAGCGATCCGACGACCCAAGTCTTGCCGCAGACCTCCGCCGACTTTGCGGCGGCGCTCACGCTTTATGAGGCCCGGCCTGACAAGGGCTACAGCCTCACCGACTGCCGCTCCATGCTTGCCATGCGCTCGCTCGCGATTTCCGAGGTATTGAGCAACGATCATCATTTCACCCAAGAGGGATTTACGATCCTGTTTCCGTAGCCGGTTTCGTTAATAGCGCCTCGGCCTCACGGTAGAGGGTTTTGGCAAGCAGCCATTCGTACCAACCGCCGCCGCCGACGAAGACCTGTCCTGGTGACGACGGATCGGGCGCTTTGGCCACGATTGCCTGCGCCTTGGCCAGCGCAGCCGCAGCCTCTTCTTCGTGTCCCAGGCCGTGGTGCGCCATGGCTAGCACAGAGAAATTGGTCGAGTCCCAGGGGTTACCGTCGACAATCGGCCCCGCAATTTGGATCCACTTGATCGACTCGGCATACCGGTCCGCACGGTAGTCAGCCAGCCCCTTCGCCATCGCTGCGGGTGTCGATGTCCAACTGATTGACTTCCGCCTGTTCGGGCGACATGTATTCCAGCGTGCCGACGATTGCCCCAAAGCCGGTGACCAGCGTCTTGTCAGTCAACTGTTGCCCGGCTGCCTTGGCCACGCCGAAGTCGATGATCTTCGGCACCGGCTTGCCGTCATACAGCGCAATCAGGACGTTGGACGGCTTGAGATCGCGATGGATGATCCCCTTTTGATGCGCATGCTGGATCGCCTGGCAGACGGGAATGAACAGCTCCAGCCGCTGGCGGGGCGTAAGGTGGTGCTCATCGCAGTAATTCGTGATCGGCACGCCCTTGACCAGGTCCATGACGAAGTACGGCCGGCCGGCGCCCGTCATCCCGGCGTCGAGAACGCGGGCGATGTTGGCATGGTCCATCAGGGCCAGGGCCTGGCGCTCGGCCTCAAAGCGGGCGATGACTTGCTTCGAGTCCATGCCCGCCTTGATGAGCTTGATGGCCACCAGGCGCTTGACCGGCTCCGTCTGCTGGGCCATCCAGACCGTGCCCATGCCTCCTTCGCCGATTTGCTCGAGGAGCTTGTAAGGTCCGATCGTCGTGCCGGGCGCTTCGGCCGATGCTCGTCCGGCGGTGGAAGTCGGAAACGCCCCGGTCGCCGCCGATTCAATCGCAGGATTCTCCAGGAAGCTACCCGCGCCGTCGTAGAGCTTTAGCAACTGCTCGACCTGCTGGCGCAGTTCTGCCTGGCCGGCACAGGCTTCGTCGAGATACGCCTGGCGGTCGGCTGCGGCGTTCTTCTGTAGTGCGGCGATGAAGATATCGCGCTCGGTCATGGTCACGTGTTCTACGGTCATCGGCCCTATCCTTCAGTGCGGAATCGGCGCGCAAATCGCGCAAAAATTTTAACCTCGGACGATGGCTACGTTTAGCAGCCCGTTGAAAAAGGGGAAGGCACCTCGCAACCCGCTCCATTTTCGGCATTTTGTGGAACAGCTCGGAGCCAGTCCCCGTTTTTCAACAGGCTGCTAGGCATCCGCCCCGCCCAAGGTTCGCAGCAACCAGGCTCGGGCGTAGGCCCAAAGAAAATCGGCGTTGCGAGGTGACATACCCAGCGCGGCCGCGGCCTGAGGTATCGTAAGGCCCGCGAAATAACGGAGTTTGACGAGTTCAGCCGCTTGAGGATCGGCCTTGGCCAGCCCGTCAAGGGCCGCGTCGATATCCAACACATCGTCGAGACGGTCGGACGTGGCAATCGCCAGATCATCGAGGTCGAGCCGAACGCGATCGCCGCCACGTTTCTTGGCCTGCTTCTGGCGGGCGTTATCGACCAGGATTCGCCGCATCGCTTCGGCCGCGGCGGCAAAAAAGTGCCCGCGACTGTTCCATTCTTGAGCCTTTTCGACATCGACCAACCGCAAATAAGCTTCATGTACCAAGGCCGTGGCCTCGAGCGTCTGGCCCGGCTTTTCTTGTGCCAATTTCTGCGCCGCGAGCTTGCGAAGCTCATCGTAGACCAGCGGCAAAAGCTGCTCGGCAGCGTGAGGATCGCCGCGCTCAATCGCGGACAGAATGTGGGTAACGTCGCTCATGGCGCGGTACCGGGACGGGGCATGGAACAAATCTGATTGGAGTATGGCCGACCGCGCCGCATGCCGCCAGTGCCAAGGCATTCCGTGAACGGCGTGCCAGAAGGCTCAGCCTTTCACGGCGCCAAAGGCGGCAAAACTGAGGTTCTTGTGGAGGATGTCCACTTGAGAGAAGCCAACCTGACACAGCAAATCCAGTTGATACACGAGCGGCCGTGGAGTGTCTTCGTGCTCGACATACGAAAAGACCTCGTCACGGTAGCTCGTATCTTTCAGCGCCGTCAAATATTCGCCGTATCGTTGACGCATGAGTCGCTCGACCTCCGGCAGTGCGCTCTCGATCAGATCGAAGATCCAAAGCGAGCCGGCAGGCCGCAGGGCTTGGTACAGGCATTCAAAAACCTTCCGCCACTCGGCGTCCGTCCGTAGATGGTGAAGCACGGAAGCGGCCAATACAATATCGTATTGTTCTTGGCCAAGCGCAACTTCCCGCACGTCGCCTTGGATCGCTGTGACGCGGCCGGTGGTGACTTGTCGCACCCGTTCCAGGGCCCGGTCGAGCATGGGCTGGCTCAGGTCGACCAGGGTGACATCGAGGTTCGGACAGCGTGCGAGCAACTTGAGGGTATAGTTGCCCGCCCCGCAGCCGACGTCGAGCACGTGCCGCGCGTGCGGCGTGGTGGCCGCTGCCGCCTCTGCGATAAGCCCCATTGCCAGCGGCGAATCGACCGTGGCCGATTGCCCCGTTTCGAGGTTGGAGAAGCGCTCCACGTCGGCGTCGAAGCGTCGGCGAATTTCCTCAACCGTCGATTTCATTGTTCCCTCCTGCTTACTTGACGCGAGTGGGCAGAATCACCATGGGAACGCCGTCCCACTGAAGTCGCCGCTGGAGGGAGTAGGCGGTCTGGTTGTGGAACAGCCGCTGCCACCAGGTGTCGCGATGAAACACGAGCTGCCCGGCAAAGAAGACCACTTTCGGGAATCGCCTGGCGATCTCGAGGCAGAGTTGCTCCAACTCGTCGACGGCGTCGGTGCCGATGGCCATGAACGAAGTTGAAGGCATGCCAAGTCGTTGAGCCAGGTCAACGTAGTTGGCCAATGCTGCGGCGGAGTGTGTCTGCAGGTCTTCGACGGCGCCTGCGCCTTTGAAGTTGCCTGAATCGACCACGCCGACCGACAAGAACACCAGGTTCTTGAAGTGGCCGGGCGCGAATCGAATGGCATTGAGCATGGTGTGTACGCCTAACCCGCCATAGCCGCCCACCAAAATGGCCGCAGTTGGTTGATCGTGGTCGGGTTCGGCCAGGTTGGGCTCACCGGTGGCGGTGATGGTGCCTAGGGAGGCATCCAGGCGCTTCAAACGCCGCACGACGCCGCGATAGTATCGCCGCGTGCCAAAGCAGAGGACTACCAGAACGCTGGTGACTCCTAAAGTGACGTAACCGCCTTCTTCAAATTTTTCGTAAACGGTAATGCACAAGATCGAGATGCACATCGTGGCCCCGAAAACGAACAGCCCCAGCCGCCGCCGCCAGATCGGATCTTGCCCGCGCTTCTGCCACCACAGGCGGGACATGCCGATCATCGACAGCGAGAACGTGAGGAACACGTTGATCGAATACATGATGACGAGTTGCTCGGTCCGACCTTCCGTGTAGAGCAAAGCGGAAATGGCGGCCAAGCCCATCAACAAAATGCCGTTGTGCGTCGCCAGGCGCTCCGAGAGGTTGGCGAACCAGTGCGGCATGTACGAGTCGTGTGCCATGTTGGCCAGTACCCGCGGGCCATCGATGAAACCGGCCTGCGCGGCCACAAACAGCAAGGCCCCTTCCGAAATCATCGTGGCCCATACTAACGCCCCGCCAAATCCGCCCATCGAGAGGCCGACGTCGCCGATA
>DASSFG010000222.1:0-3156 GCA_035694685.1 Pirellulales bacterium | reverse complement strand
TTTCCCATCCCGAAGTACACCGTCGGTCTCTATGGAGAGGTATTCGGACACATCGGCATTGCAGCCATCATCTCGTCCGTCCTCTGCTTCGCCTTGGTGCCAATTCTGAATCGTTGGATGCATCAAGAAGCCGAGGAGTGACGCGGGCATCGATGACGAGTTGCTTGTCGGTCATGATCGGGGGCCATTGTATTTGATTTCAGAATAGGTCGCTGGTCTAATTGTAGCACTCCCCAATGTCCCAGGGACAGCCATCGGTGCCGAAGCTCCCTGCTCCCTAAGCCCTAAGACCTACGTCCTAAGACCTAACCCCTGCCGGCCATGTGGAATGCAATCATCGATGGGGCGATGCCGCAGTTCTGGCCGCCGCGGTCGAACCCGTTCTGGCGCGCAACGCTCGAGCCGGGGCGCCGCTGGTACCTCAAACGTTACTATGGCATTACGGAAGTGGTCGTCGATAGGCCCGAGGAGTTCTGCCCCGGCATCTCGCCGGGCGACGGTGTGCTCATCGCACCCAATCATAGCCACGACAGCGATCCGCACGTGATGATGGAGGTCGGCCGCCGACTTGGCCGGCAACTGCACTTTATGGCGGCCTGGCAAATCTTCAGGCCGCATTGGGGCCTCGACGGCTGGTTGCTGCAACGCATGGGCGCCTTTAGCGTCGATCGCGAAGGCTGCGACCGCCGCGCCATTCACCAAGCCACTGAGATCCTGTGCAGCGGCCGGGCACTGGTGGTCTTCCCCGAAGGCGAAGTCTATCGGCTCAACGATCGCCTCACGCCGCTCTTGGACGGCGTGGCCTTCATGGCCGTCAGCGCTCAGCGCGAGCTGGCCAAGTCGAATGCGAACTGCAAGGTGTGGGTCGTGCCGACAGCCATCCGCTATCGCTACCTCGACGACATCCAGCCACACCTGGAAGCGGCCGTCGAACGGCTCGAAAACCACATGCGCTACAAGCCGCCGCACGGCACGCCGCTCGCCGAGCGGATTCTGCACTACGGCGAGTTGCTGCTGACGATCAAAGAAAAGGAGAAATTCGGGCGATCGTTCGAGGGCGAAGGCGATCTGGCGACGCGAATCAACCGCCTTACGGAGACGTTGCTGGCGCGTCACGAACAGAGCTATCTCGATCGTTGCCCCTCGGCCGAAACGGTCGCCTTACGGGTCAAAGCGCTGCGGCGAAAGTTGTTCGAGTTGTGGACTGACGAAGCCCATGACGCCGACACTCGCCGCCTGGCGCGCGAGGCGCTCGACGACGTGCAGCTTGCCTTGCAAGCCTACAGCTATCCGGGCAACTACATCAGTGAAAAGCCATCGGTCGAGCGGATGGCCGAGACAATCGAAAAGCTGGAAGAGGATCTCGACGGCTTTGCCCGGCCCAAAGGCCGCCGACGTGCCCGTGTGGTCTTCGGCCAGCCGATCGACCTCAGCCAGGCGTGCGGCAACGGCCGTCCCCGCAGCATCGCGGCCGAAGTCACCGACCGCCTGGAAACGGCCATCCGCGAGATGCTCTGCCGCGAATCCGCCTAGCCTTCCACCAGCGGCAGGCGCGCGGCGGCGGCAAGCTCGGAGGCAAGCGCATGAGCTTCCTCGTGAGGCAAGCCGTGGATCACTTCCAGACGGAGCTGATCGGCGCCCATCAACCCGACCAGGTGCTCAGCCTGTTCGCCGGTCGACACTTCGCTGGCACGGGCCACGACGACAGCATAAAACGCTGCGAGGTCGTAGGCGGCCGGAGGCAAGGGCCATGCCCGCCAAAGTTTGACCGTCTGTTCGTCGCGCATGACCAGCACTTTATGCCCACCGAAGCTAAGCCAAAGCCCGACCGATCCAAGCGGTAACAAAACCATCGCTCCACGTCGCCAATCAATGCCACTGGCGCCCGGGGCGGTCAACAGAGCCAACAAAAGCACGCTGCTAAGCACCAGCAGCACTACGCCCAAGCCGCGCCACGGTAAGGCGAACGGCTCTCGATATGTCCAACGGTCGCCGGATTGCAAAGGGGCAATCTCAGGCGGCGAGGCAGGAGGCGCCTGTTCTTGGCCCGCTGGCACTGCGGCCGGAGGCGGGGCCAGTGCGAGCGAAAGGAACATGCCGATCTGGCGCGCTGCCAGCTCGGCGGTTTCGGCGGTGGGAAGATCGAACAAATCAAGCCGTTCGCCCTGGCCGTTCCAAAGGCAAACGCGCCAGCGGTTTGTGCCCGCTTCCGCCAGCGGCTGGATGCCGACGGCCTGGTACGGCTGTAAGTCGTAATAAGTGCGCCGCAGGGGCAGGATCGCCCCCCACCAGCATTTGAGCACCCGCCCTTGCCGGTCGATCAGCTTCCCTCGCTCGCCGCAGAACAATGTGGCCCCGACTACGAACAGCACGACGCCGAGGGCGGTCATCAGGTACAGCGATGGCGACGTCGAGGCTTTGACCAGCTCGGCCAGCGCCGCCGCCAGCACGATGGCCCCGGCGAGCAGGATCAGGCAGCCGATCATTCGCACGCCGAGGCTGAATCGCCGGCGATAGGCGAGCTTGTGGGCGTGGCGAGTCGCGATCCGCGGCATCGAAAGTTCCCGGCCGCGCGTCCGGTCAAGACGCGGCTAGAGCAGTTGGGCGGTGCAGGTTGCGCACCTTAGAGTAGCGAGTTCCGCCGCGCCGGGGTAGTTTGCGCAGGTCCCGCATGCCCCAACCGGCTTGACACGGCCGGTTTGCCGAATATCATAAGCGAACACACGTTAAGGCATGCATGCCGCTTTCCAAAACGTGCCCGATTGCCAAAGGGCGGCATATCAATTTCCTGGAGCGAAGGTTCATGGCTGCACATCGGCGGCTCGAAGTTTCTGAGGTGGGCGATGTTACCGTGGTGCGGTTTGTGGACCGCAAAATCCTCGACGAGGCCAGCATCCAGGAGCTGGGCAGCGAATTGTTTGCCCTCGTGGAACAAGAGAACCGAGGCAAACTGGTGCTGAATTTTTCCAAGGTCGATTTCCTCTCCAGCGCCGCCTTGGGCAAACTGATTACGCTTGATAAAAAAGTAAAGTCCCGTTCGGGCAAACTCAAACTCAGCAACATCCGGCCGGAAATCTACGAAGTCTTCGCCATCACCAAGTTGAACAAGCTGTTCGACATCAAGGACGACGAAGCCGACGCTCTGAAGGCGTTCTA
>DASSFG010000221.1:0-3644 GCA_035694685.1 Pirellulales bacterium | reverse complement strand
GCTTGCCACCGCGCGGCCCGATGGGCCTGCGGTTACACGACCGAATTGCGAGTCTTTGCTGGCGCACGAAGTCTTTTGATTGTTTGCCACGCGCGGCCCGATGGGCCTGCGGTTAAACGACCGAATTGCGAGTCTTCACGGCGAGTTGCGCGTCTTCGAAGAAATGCGGGTGTTTTTGATGGTCGAGTTGTCTTCAAGGAGCATTTGGTTGCGACGTCATCACGACGGCTGACTCGCCAGGAAGACGCCACTCATGCTGGCTGAAGAGGGAAGGCGTGCCCCACCCGCCGTACTCCGGGCTCTCGCTTGACCATAAAACGTGCCAGGTTTGACTCTCTAAGGGCGCCAAAAGTGGCTCGGGCGCGCGGCGCAACTCGAGCATCGCGCCGAAGTTGACCAGCAGCAAGCGGTCGCCCAGCTCGCCACCAAAATAGCGCAGCACGAAGGCGTCGTCCGACAATCTCGCCCCATCGACCGCCGTGGCGTTTTGACTGGAAAAGACCGCGTCGCGCCGCCGCAGCCAGATCAGGTCGCGGTGCAAACGATAACTCATGGCCTGCCGTTCGCGATCGGCGAAGTCGAGCTTGGCGCGCTCGAAGGTCTGCCGGTCGGCGGGGTCGGCCAGGCATTGTTGCGCTTCCGTCGTCGCCAGCGAGCTAAACTGCTGCAAGAAACTCGCTCTCCCCTCGGCAACCGCCTCGGCCATGTCGGGCTGGCTATCGAGGAAATAGACAAATGGGCTCGACGCCGAGAATTCCTGGCCTTGAAAGACGAGCGGCGTGCCCGGAGCAAGAAGCAAATACGCCGTCGCTGCGCGAAATCGGCCCGGACTGGTCATTTGCCACAGCCGCTGGCCGCGGGCGGAGTTGGCCAGTTGGTCGTGATTCTCCAAATAGTTTACGAACGTCTCGCCGCCCAGGCCGAAAGTGGGCGAACCGCGGGGCTTGCCCTGCCAATGGTAGAACTGACCCTGGTAGAGGAAACCGCGTTTGGCCAGCGCCACGAATTCTTCAGGTGAGCCTAAATAGTCGCTGTAGTATGCCTCGCGGCGGCCGGTGAGACGCACTAGCAGGCTGTGGTGAAAATCGTCGTTCCACAGAGCGTCAAGCCCGAACCCGCCTTGGTCGCAAGGCCGCACGTTGCGCACCTGCTGCGGCTCGTTCTCACCCAGCAAGAAGATTTGCTTGCCCGCCGCGGCGCGACGTGCTTCGATACCCAAGTCGCAAAGGATATGTCGCGGCGAGTCGTCGTAAAAAGCCTGCGTGGCGTCGACGCGGTAGCCGTCGACGTGAAATTCTTCGATCCAGTAGCGGACGTTGGCGAGCATAAACTCACGCACGGGCGCCGAGTTCTCGCCGTCGAAATTGACTGCCGCGCCCCATTCCGTATGGTGACGGTCGCTGTGATAATAACGCGAAAAGCTGAGCTGAAAATTGCCGACCAGGCCGAAATGGTTGTAGACCACGTCGAGTAGGACGCCCACGTCTAACGAGTGGGCGCGGTCGATAAAGGAGCGGAATTCATCAGGCGAGCCGTAGAGCCGCGTGGGGGCGAAGAGATTCACCCCGTCGTAACCCCAACCGAACTGTCCGGCGAAATCGGCCACCGGCATGATTTCCAGCAATGAAATGCCGGCCGCGGCTAGTTCCGGCAACTGTTGCTCGGCGGCACGCCAGGTGCCCTCGGGCGTAAAGGTGCCGACGTGCATCTCGTAGATGATCTGGCCCTTTGGCGCGACGCCGTTCCAAGACGAATCGGTCCAAGTGAACCGTTCGGCGTCGATCACTTGTGAAGGACCGAATGGCCCGTGAGGTTGAAAGCGGGAGGCGGGGTCGGGAAACAATTGCGCGTCATCGCCGTCGAGCCGATAGCGATAGAGTGCGCCGGCGTTGGCGGCGGGCGAAACACCGCGAAAGTAACCGCCGATTTCGCGTTCAAGTTCGAGCCGTGGCAGGTTTTCGTCGGCCCCATCGAAAACGACCTCCACACTTCGTCGTTCCGGCGCCCAGACGCGGAACGACACGCCGCCCTCACGGCAGGTTTCCGCGCCGACGGAATAACGACGCGCGGTGATCAGGTCGGTTTCGCTAGAACTGATTACGGATGACACAAGTTGGAACGATCGATTCCGGTTGTCTCTGGTGCCACCGTTAGCAGCCTGTTGAAAAGGAGGACCGGGGACCCATTTTTTCGAACTGCTCGGAGCCAGCTCCCGTTTTTAACAAGCTGTCAGCACGTCGCGTGCCAGCCGCTTGACAGTTTACGGTCGGGTCCTAACATTGCGCAAAGGCCCGCTGTGGGGGCTCGCCCCTGGTGGGCTGATCTTTGATCTGCCATCCGCCCGGTGTGTTGCGGCACACACGGGCTTTTTTATTTCCACGCCATGCTGTCAACGTCCTCCGATCTCGTCCTGAGCGAAACTCCCGAGTTGCTCGTCAATCGCATGCCCTGGGAGCGATCGACCACGGCCGACCCGGAGCTGCTGCTCGATCGCGAATGGTTGGTAACCAACGGTCTGGGCGGTTACGCCTCCGGTTCCATCTCAGGCGTTCCCACTCGGCGCTATCACGGCTTGCTGATTGCGGCGCTGCCCGCCCCGCTGGGCCGCACGGTGATGCTTAATCACCTGGCCGAAGAGCTCCGGTTGCCCGACGGCAAGGTCGTGCCGCTCAGCGGCGATGAACGGCCGGACGGCACGCTCGTGGTCCACGGCGCTTCAACGCTGGAAGAGTTTCGTCTCGAGTTGGGTTTGCCGGTTTGGACGTATTCGGTGGGCGATTTTCTCGTCGAAAAGCGGATTCTGCTTATCTATCGGCAGAACACGGTCCACATTCGCTATCGGCTTGTGGCGGGGACGGGGCGACTGCGGCTGCGCGTTCGGCCGTCGGTGCACTTTCGCATGCACGAGGAGCCGGTTTCCGCCCCATTCGAGTATTCGTTTAAGGTGATTTCCAACCAGGAAGGCTTCGAGGTCGAGTATCCGCAGATGCCGCCGTTGCGCCTCAAGGCGTCGGGAGCGAAGTCAGCCATGGTGCTCGACGGGGGCCATGGGCGCGACCTGTTCTATCGCGTCGAGGCGCGCCGCGGTTATGAGGCGAAAGGCAAAGTCTGGAGCCCGGGTTACTTCCGCAGCGACCTCGAAGTCGGGCAGGATGCAGCGCTCATCGCCAGCACGGAACCGTGGGATACGGTAGGCGCCATCGACCAGACTGAAGCATTCACCGCGGAGCACCATCGCCGCACGCGGCTGCTTGTGCAAGCCGGGGACAACGCCCATGACCCGCTGCTGGCGGAGTTGACCTTGGCCGCCGATCAATTCATCATCACGCCTGCCACGCGCGTAGGCGACGCGGCGCGACGGCACGCCGCCGGCGACGAGGTGCGCAGCGTCATCGCCGGCTATCACTGGTTTACCGATTGGGGCCGCGACACAATGATCAGCCTGGAGGGCCTCACCCTCTGCACGGGCCGCCACGTTGAGGCCGGTTACATCCTGCGGTCATTTGCTCACCACATGCGCGACGGGCTGATTCCAAACCTCTTTCCTGAAGGCGGGCGGGAAGGATTGTATCACACCGCCGACGCCACGCTTTGGTACTTTCACGCTCTCGATCGCTACCTGGAAGCGACCGGCGACCGGCTCA
>DASSFG010000220.1:0-6555 GCA_035694685.1 Pirellulales bacterium | reverse complement strand
ATGTTTCACGACGCTCTCGCGCACAATAGCGCTTGCGATCGAATGCGGCATTGGCGCAGGCCGCGAAATCGAGCAAGGCTGCCAACAATTTGATCTTGATCGCTGGCAGCGGCTTGGCGTTTCGGAGCAGGTGCAGCGTGTCGAACGACATGATGCATAAGACCCGTAGCGGTGTCTTAGGCCTGGCCGATAGAAACAACAACAGTCCGCGTGTGATACTTCTGGCCGCAATCGCGAATGCCCGAATCCCAGCGTAAAGTGCATTCCGTCGGTCGCCAACAACTTTCATCGGTCAGAGATGCTGCCTGCAATGACGTCACACATGGCACATGATCACCTCGCGGGGACACCGCCAGCGAATTGGTACGAGATCACTGACGCCGCGACTCACCACCAGGCGCGTCGATCCATACTGATGGCTCAGATAGCAGTACGGGTAGAAAAACGCTCCGGGAAACAGACGGTCTCGATATTCAAATGCCACCACTTGGCAACCATGCAGGTGGCCGGCAAGGACCAGGTCATAGCGATGTCGACGCGCAGTGCTCCAAACGCGCGGATTGTGCGCGCAGAGAACTTGAAAATCACCCTCGGGCAAAGAGGCCGCGGCGGGGCCAGAGACGGCGATGACTCGCGAACCGTGCAGTATTCGTGCAGCGCCGGCATGAATCCATGTTCCCCCACCGCTCTCGACCGCGTCGCGAACTCGATTCAAACCGACACGATGGTCGTGGTTGCCGCCCACGGCAAAGACCGGTGCCATCTCACAAAGCTCGCCGACCAAACCGGACAGCTTGCCTAATTCCTCTGGCCCATCGACCAAGTCGCCGCCCAAGAGCAGAGCATCGACGTCGGCCGAGCACGCCGATTCGATGATCTGCCGACAAAGATGATCGGACCGTCCCGGCCGGAGGTGTATGTCGCTGACATCCATCAGCCGGCACGCGTCGTATCGTGCCGACAGGCGCTCCTCGCGGACGTAAAGAGTCCCATTAAGCCCGATTGTCAGCGGTCCTGGAGCTAATTTCATTGTTCCCATTCCGGCAGTGGCCGGAACTCTACGGGGCCAACCGTCATCGAAGATACTTTGTATCACAAAGTTACTGTCGTGTCCAGGTGCGTCGGGTCGGGCGGCCCCCGCGGGCATCGTCTATCAAAGATTCTCTCTGCTGGCGGCGACGCCTCCCACGGGCACGAAGACGCGCCGGGGGCCGCGCGAGCTGGCGCAAATCCGGGCGGTGCAATTCCTGCTCGCGCGATCGTTTGCCAGCAACCTGGCCGAAGTGTTGTTTGTGAATTGGGCGCCGCTTTACCTTCGCACCGAAAAAGAGCTCCGCTCGCTGGCGGCGGGCTTGAGGGGCCGCATGGCGGGCGCGAAGGCGGTTACTGGATGCCGGCAGACCAGAGACTGAGGTCGTTGGCGGCGGACGATCCAGCCAGCTCTTGGAAAAAGCTATCGAATCCCTGGGCGCCGTCCTGCCACGGTCCTCCGCCGCCGGAGTCGTTGTCGCTGTCTCCGTCGTTGTCGTTCGGCAGCGGCGCGACCGTGAGTGCAAGCTGGCCGTTCTTCAAAGCCACGAGCAAGCTCTGCCCGATGAGATCGATGTCGTCGGCATCGAGCGCGCCGAACGCCGAGTTGATCGCGCTGGCATTGCTGAGGGCCTGAGTGTTGGTGCTCGCGCCGAGCGACGCGCCATAGAAGGCGGCATGCCTGCTGTCGAGCGGGCGGTTTGTGGTAATTCCGCCGATGGCGGCGAGGATGCCCTGCATGGGGCCGTTGAGTTGAAACGGCATCGCAGTGCTGCCCAGGTTACCACCGGCGATCAGGGCGCTTTCGGCATCGATGCCGCCGTCGATTACGAGGCTGCCTGACACATTGCCTTGCAGGGCGAGCACGCCGCCGTCCTTGATGCCGCCGTGGACCGCCAGGCTGCCTGGGTTGGCGACCGTTCCCAGCACGACGGCCTGACCAGTAACGTCGCCGTTGACGAGCACGCTGCTGGTAATATTGCCGAGTACCAAGAGCTGCCCGGCTAGTCGGCCGTTGGCAGTAATGCCGCCCGGGACGGATGATTGGGGACCGGGATGAGCATTGCCGACCACGCCCACCACGTTGCCCTTCACGGCCAGCGTGCCGCTGATGCCGCCATCAATAGTCGTTTGACTGAGCAGGTTGCCGCCAACGATCAACTGGCCGTCGTCGAGCAAGCCGCCTTCGATGTGGAACGTGGTGTCGTTGAGCACCGGCCCCCAGTGAGACTGAGTGACGAACAACCGGCCCAGATCGGCAGGAACGTTGGACGTGGCGCCGGTGATGGGGTCGATGCGCAGGCCGGTCGTCTTGACCACTCCTGCCAGCGGCCCGCCCAGGTCGACCGAGCCAAAGATGCTCGGGGCGGTGATGTCGAGCGCGTACTGGTTCCCCTGGTGCAACGACAAGTCGCCGAGCGGCCCGGTGCTGACGATCGAATCTGTAATCGGCTGTTGCGTGGCAAGCGAAGCGCCATCGCCGATAAAGGCAATTTGCCGAAGTGACCGGCGGCCCACAGGTGCATGTCAAAGTAGTTTTGGGCGATCGTGACGCCGCCGGTCATCAAACCGTAGCCAACGTCTTGCACCCAACCAACCGCCCAGACCTGAGCCGAAAACCCGGAAAAAACCGCATACTGAGAGTCGATCGACGGCACGTAAGTATCATTGCCGTTCCAATCGCCGCTGTAGGTAAGGTTGTAACTGGTCGGCACGTAGCCGGTATAATTCCCAATCGTAATCAGGTAGCCGCCCAGGGCACCTACTCCCGATTCGAACGACCCCGATCCGAGGCCGATCTCGCCGCCGAAGGTCAGTTTGAATTGTCCGTCGGACTGGAAGGAACCGCTGGCGTCGAAGGTGAATGCGGCGTTGGGATCGAACGGGCCATTGTTGCCAAAAAAGTTGTGCCATACCGAGGCGCCGGCCCGCTGGATCGGGTCGGGCACCGAGACGGTAATGTCGGGCACGTTGATCGTCGTCACCCCGCTGCTGTAGTCGATGGTCAGATAGCCGCTGGCCGTGATACCGAAAAAGCTGACGGTGGCGGGATCATAGGTGTTGCTGTACGGCGATGTGGGCGCGCCGTGCAGACTGAAGAAGGCCGTCCGGTGCTCCGTGTCGAACGAGAAGTCGGCCTGCGCCGAAATGGTGAAGGCGCCGGCGCCGAACGACAAATCATCGCTGCCGCCGGCGGTGACGGTGACCGTGCCATACACGCTGGCGTCCGAGCGGAACGACACCGAGCCGGAAACCGTTACGGTGATGCCGAACACCGACAGATTCGCATCGAGATTGGCCTTCACTCCACCACCGGGTACGGTCTGCACGTCGAGCTCGCCGTGCAGCGTAAAACTATCCAGCAGCGAAATGGTGCCGCCGATGGCCACATCGACGGTATTCGCGGGCAGCGTGACGTTTTGCGCCGCCGCGACCGCTCCCGTAGCGGGGTCAATCGGCTGGGCCAAGACCGTTTGCGAGCTGGCGGACGTGTTCACTTCCAACTGCATCCCGCCTGACAGGCTGAAGCCGCTGACGTGCGGCAGCACGGTCGCCTGGATCGAAAGATCGCCCCACAGACCTCCCGACATCGCGGTCAGATCGCCGTTGACCGAGAGCGTTCCCAGCGGCCCGACTACGACGGTGCCCGCCGCCACCACGTTGACACCGTTTGATTGCACAGTGAGATCGAACGTGCCTTTCACCAGAAAGCTGTCGTAAAAAAAGAAAACAGACTGCTCCAACTGAGCGGAACCGGCGACATGCACGCGCACCGCGTCGGCCGCGAGTGCGCCCTGCGGCGAATCGGTGGTGTTGAGTTGGATGTCGGTCGTGCCGTCGATCGAAAAACCGTAGCCGGAGAGCGTTTGCTCGTTCAGCGTCATATCGCCGTAGACACCGTCGCTCGAGATGGTCAAGTTAGAATTGAATTGGAGCACTCCCAGCGAACCGACGTCGACGTGGCCTACGGCGTACACATCGAGCGAGCTGGAATTGAGGGTCAGCTCGAACAGACCCTTGAGATCGAGCCCGCCTGCGTTCAGATCGCCGCTGGCTTTAACGAGCACCTGTCCGCCAACCACGAGATCGTTCGCCGGACCTACCGTCACCGGTCCGTCGGTTGTATTCACCTCCAGCGTGAAAGTGCCCGACAGCGAGAAACCGTTGCCTGGATTCAGGTCCGGCGTGCCCATCGAAAGGTATCCCGTGACGCCTGCGGCATCGACCACGAGCGAGCCGTTGGCATTGAGCGAGCCGAGGCCAGGCACCGTGACCTTCGAGTTGAAATCGGCGCCCAGGCCGGCCGTGGTGACCTGTAAGTCGAAATTGCCGTTTAAGTCGAAGGCTTGCGCGAGGGTCACATCGCCGTTGCCATAGACGAGCAGATGCGGCCCGGCGGCGGCGACGTTGCCGTTGACGTCGCTGGCAGCGGCGGGGATATCGACCACGCCGTTCTTGATTTCCTTGGGAACAGGGAAACCGCTGGGAACGGTATACTTAATCTCCTTGCCTGTGGTATTCAGTTCAAGGTAGAAGTTCGCGTTCATGTCGATGCCGTTGATCGCCAGGCTGCCGCTGGCAAGCGTCACATCGCGATCTGAGCGGCCATGCCCGCGTCCGGGCCGCTGTCGGCGATCTGCATGAAGCCGTCCACGGAAAACTTGGCAAGCGGACTGCTCGTCGGGCCGACCACCAGTGTGCCGTCAACCAGAGTGTCGAGCATAAAGTTCTCATAAGTGACCTGCAGCGGATTGCCGTTCAGATCGTCGATCGGATTGCCGTTGGAGTCAGTGAGGGTTTGGGTGGTGCTGCCGGTGACAACAAAGCTGGCGATCACCGTGCCATCGACATGAAACCAATCGGTGCCGGCTTGCTGAAAGTCGGCCGAGCCGTCGACGTAAAACTGCAGACTCGTGGCCGGCAAATCGACCGCGGTGGCCACATTCGGCAGCGTGATGGAGTGCGCCGTCGTATCGGTGTTGAAGCGCAGCAAGGCGGTGCCCGAGACGTCGAGCCCGAGCTGCGCCAGGCTGCTCAGGTCACCGGGCTTCAGCTCAAAAGCGCCCCATAAATTCGGCACGACCTGCTGTGTGCCGTCGGGTTCGGTCTGCGTATCGAATTCCAGGTGAGTGCTGCCGGTGACATTGAGAAGATTGCCAAGCGGATCGATGTTGAGGCTGCCCGTCACATCCATGTCGACCGCCGACGTGTCGGGCAACACCGTGAAACTCGCCGTCCCGACGATGTGTACCCCGCCCACCACCGGCGCCGTCACGTCTAAGCCGCCGCTAAACTTCACGTTGAAGCTGCCGACGGTGACGGGCGATAGCATGTTGGCATTGGCCTCGATCCATTGCGGGTTGCCGACGAGCTGGGCCGTGTTGCCGTTGAGCGAGCTGTCTGAAGCGGTCGTTCCGGAGCCGTCTTCGAACTGCCAATAGCCCAGCAGTTGCTTGAGGGAATCCGGATCGACGAGCGGCGCGTCCATATTGTTGACGATGTCGCTCGTTGAGCGTACGACGTTCGAGATGCGCACTTCATCGAGCGAGCCGTTGAAAAAACCGCCACCGCCGGGCTGGCTGCCCATGTATAACGTCGTGTCGGCCTGGGCGAGGCTGGCTGGCGAAAGGGTACCTTGCTCGACCTCGACGCCGTCGACGTAGAACACGACCGCGCCTGTCGTGTCGTCGAAGCTCACGGCGTAGTCGTGCCACAAATTGTCGGGCTTGACGTAAGAAAGGATCGTCGCGCCGCCATCGCTGAAGGTGAAGTCGTCGTTGACGTCGAAGCCGATCTGGATGCCGTTGTTCTCGGATAGGACGGTCTGGGCACGTCCGTTGTCTTGCCGCTGTGCCCAGAACTCGGCGGTGAAAGATTGATTGTTCAGGTCGATGTTCGGAGCGGTGGCGTATTGGTCGGTGCCGTCGAGCTGGATGGCCGTGCCAAGCTGCGGTCCGAGCGCGCCCGCGCTGCTGACGTCTTTTTTCACCGTGTCGAGCAGGTTGCCGAAATCGAAGCTAAGGCCGCCGTACAGCGTATACACGGGCGCCTCTTGCGGGCCGCGCGCCAGCGCCAGGATCTGATCCGTTCCCTGGCGCAGGTCAGAGGCGTTGAAATACAGATCGACCGGCAAGTCCAATTTGTCGCCGAGCACCAGGTCGCCTTGGGCATAAAAGGGTAATAATATACCTGCTTCTGGTCCCCTAACGGGTGGCTAGGGGCGGCGATCAAACCATTCGAGCCTGGCCGAAATGTTTCGGCCAGGCTTTTTCATGCGCTAGTTGCAATTCGGCCTTCGCCCATTCTAGGATAGTGCCGTCACCCAATCATTGGAGATTTTAGGGCATATAACGGCTGGCCCGGCCACTTGAAAAACCTGAATCGACGGTCATCCGTCGAGCATCTGCTTCCCCAATAAAACCGCCAACTTGGGCCTCACGGCCTTTGAATGAACGAAGCAGTGTCTCGGTGTTTGACGCCCCGTATGGGGCGTCGAGCCGAGCGCTGTTCGTTCATGCGCCTTGG
>DASSFG010000219.1:0-7039 GCA_035694685.1 Pirellulales bacterium | reverse complement strand
GCGTTCGAGAAACGCGGCATTCCTTGTCGCGCGGCTCTTTTGCCCTTGGAAGACGTACATCGCCTCCAGGCCCCGGCGATCCTCCACTTGAACCCCATTGACGGCGACATCGGCCACTTCATCGTGGTATTGGCGTCTGGCTCAGAGCGCGAGTCTCTCTACGTCATCGACGGCCTGAACGGGCCGCGCATCGCCTCTATTCGGGAGTATCAGCACAAATATGGCGGCAGGGCGCTCGTATTTGATTCTGGAGCATCCGCAAATTCGCGGATCACTCTCACGGATGCTGGCGTCCTCTTGGCCGCATCGCTTCTGCCGGCACTCGCGGCATACTATTCGGGGCGCAGGCTACTTGCAACCGCGACCACATTTCCCTTCACTTTCTTCACTCCAAGGAGATAAAACATGAATGTCAAGGCTATTCACACGGCATCCCGAATCGCAGTTTCTTTCCTTTTCACCGGGACCGCTTTTCTCGCCGCGGGATGGGAGGCGTCCACGCCCCTGCTTCTCTGTGATCTAAAGGACGGCGACGCCCGATCGGCGGTCGGAGGTCAGCCGGCCAATTGCTACACCCCGTTCACCAAGAACTGCCCAACGCCATCCGGACCGTGCAATACTCCTTGTGTCGGCGGTCTGTGTACCTCTGGTCCCGCGATTAGAACCCCGACACCATCCTACGCATACTACACGTACGCACTTACAGGATACAGTTCGATCAGCGCGACCGAAGGATTCTACTGCCAAATCCAATACAACTGCAACTGCAAGCCGGACGCTAATATGGTCCTGCAGTGCAACATGGTCACCCCGGGCGATTACATTAGTCCCTACGCACAGCCGTACATGATGTTTGGCGACGAGAATTGCCCTGCCTCATAGCGTCGTCGGCTTTCGGTTGGCAGCGTTCTGCATTCGGTTGTTTAGTGCCAAAGGTACCGCGTAGACCGGGCACGAGGGTCTGAGACCACGTATGTGCGAAAGGACGGCAAGGCGAAACTACAGAATCTTGTCGGTGCAGCGGTTTGGACGCCTGATCTGGGCGGGGCCGCAATATTACTTTAACGATTGCCTATTCACTTTGTTTCATCTTTCGCCATGTCTATCGCTCTGCTGTTGCGCATTACTCGCGACTATCGCCGATGGTAGTGAAAGCTCCAGCAAGGACGGCGAAGCCGTACTTCAGCTCGCATTGAGCGCGAGGACGGGGCTCGTGTCCGGTTCGGTCGAAATAGACGGACGTCAGTGGTATCCAGGGGGCGAGCTAAAGGAGTCGATCACTTTGATCTTCGATTTAGGAGGCCGTAAAGTAAGCTACTCATACAAGGGAACAGGTCCGGGCTACCCTATACATTTCCTCCGCAACCAGAACGAGAGCTTGCTTTATGTCGAAGGCACTTACGTCGTCACCAGAGACCTTCCCGACAAACGCTACGAAATACCGAATGGAACGCCAATCGATCCACGTATTGCCGGCTTTTCAACTTGGCATGGCGTCTCGACGCGCATTACGCTGGAGTCGGTCGCGGAATCGTTTAAAACACAGCCTATCGAGAAGGCAATTAAGGAGCCAGACGGCAGGTGGCGCATCGAATGGCTGTTGAACAAACAAGAGAACGAGCAAGGTCGCAAGACCATTTGGTTCGACCCTCAGTTCGGTTGCGCTCCAACTGCCATGAAGATGCAGTTAGAGCACTTGCACGGCGAAGTGATCGGCGAGGCGGATCTTTGGGTTGACGTCCGGGTGGAGTATTCGCTCGTGGGCGACGTTGCCGTCCCCGTTCGCTGGGTGCTCGACGACCTGTACGGCAGCCGAGTCGGATTCGATTGGCGTCTAGTCTGGAACGGCGTAAACGAGCCGATTGATGATTCCGTGTTTGAAATGGCAAGCATGAAACTTCCCAATGGAACGGTCATCGAGAACAAGCGCTTTAGTAAGCCCGTGATCGAGGGGATTGTTGGTAAGGTCACCGATCTACCTAAACCGGCGCGCAAGCGACGCTGGATGCCTTATTTTATCGCAGCAAATGTATGCGCCCTCGTCATCTTGGTCGCTCTTGGATATAGATCGAGGCGCCGACAACATGCTTGACCGTGACGTGCCGCGGTCGATCGGCAATGAGGCGGAAACGGAGTTGCTCGACGTGCAATACCCCTTGTTTCACGGTCGCAAAGCGATGACGCTCATGGAAGTGCTGGTGGTAACTTCGATCATTGGCATGCTTATGGCCCTGTTGCTGCCGGCAGTACAAGCCACACGGGAATCGGCGCGGCGGGCCGCGTGCGCGAACAACCTCCGGAATGTGGCGCTGGCCGTGTCGGGGGAACTGAGCGCCAAACGCCGCTTGCCCGCCTCGGGACATTTTGACTTCACGGGTGGACCCTTTCACGATTGGGTGGTGAACTTGCTACCCTATCTCGAACGGTCGGACCTTTCGACGAAGTGGCAGTTCGATCGGCAGGTGAATGCGACGCCGAACTCGCGGCTGGCCACAACCGGAATCGAAGTTCTCGTCTGTCCCGATGACGACACAGTCAGCCGCGGGCAAGGCAACCTAAGCTACGTCGTTAACGCGGGCTTTGGGTGGACGCAGCCAATTGACTGCCCCACCGTCACCTATGGCGCAACTTCAACGTTTACCAAATTCGACTTGAACGGTAACGGCGTCACCTGTCCTGCCAACGCTGGCGTGGAGGACAGCAGCCCGTTCGGGTACGATAAAGAGCTGTTCTTCAAAACGGGTTTGTTTTTTGGCGAGAACTGGCCTTACGGGTCCGGTACTGTGCGGCATCACACGGGGGACTCAATCGTCGACGGGCTGTCGCACACGATCATGCTGGCCGAGAACCTTTGGGCAGGGTACGACTCGAGCGGTGGAAACTGGGCCAACCCGTTGCCTTGGCGGACTTGTTTCTTCTTGAGCGGCTACGTCTGTCGCGACAACCAGTGCTCGGCGGGCAACGTCGCTTGGAAAAGCGCCAATGCGCACACCGGCGCGGAGGCGGCGGAAGCGATCAATGGCGCGCTTTCCGCGACCGAAGGCGCCAGCCCGTGGCCCTCGTCGCGCCACCCGGGCGGAGTCAACGTCGCGTTTTGCGACGGCCATCTGCGCTTTCTGGACCAGGATGTCGACGGGGCCGTCTACGCGTGGCTGCTGACGCCGCAAGGCAGCACGATTCGCGGTCCCCTTGCTCAACCGCCCACACAGGATGAGTACTGATGCGTCCTTGGCTTTCGGTCATCATGCCCACCTACAACGGCGAGCGCTTCCTGGAACAGGCGCTCGCCAGCGTCGCCGCGCAGCATGACGAGGACATCGAGATCGTCGCAGTTGACGACGGCTCGACCGACCGAACGCTTGGGATTCTACGCCGCTGGTCGCGTCATGTCCGGGGCGTGGCGGTCATCGAGCGGCGGCGCACGGGGAATTGGGTATCGTCAACCGCCGTGGGAATGGCGGCGGCGCGCGGACGGTATTTGTGCTGGCTGCATCAGGACGACACTTGGCGGCCCGGCCGGGCCGCCGTCTTGCGCCGCGTATTGGCTGCGCACCCGGCGGCGGCTTTAGTGGTCCATCCGTGCTGGTACACCGGAGTTCGCGGAGAACGTATCGGTTATTGGCGTTGCGCGCTCGCCCGGAAGCGCGGTTTGCTGACTTTCGCCGAAGTGGCGCGGCCGTTGCTGGTGCAGTGCTCGATCGCCGCCTGCGGCGCGATTTTTAGCGCCGAAGCGGTGCGCGCGGTGGGTTCGCCGGACACTTCTCTCCTTTACCACGCCGATTGGGACTACTGGCTGCGACTGGCGAGGCTTGAGCGAACGCTCCACGTCACAACGCCACTGGCATCGTTCCGTATTCATCCCGCATCCCAGACGATCGGCCTTGCCGCCGAGGCCGATCGTCGACTGGTGGAAGCGCGCGCCGTTTTTCGCCGCCACATGCCGCACTTCGCCGCCTGCGGGGGCGACGCCGGACGGGTTGAGCGAATCGCCGCGGTTTCGACTGAAGTCAACTATGCGCTGAACTCGTTGTTTGCGGGGGTGACGATTGATTTCCGGCATCTCTTGTACCGCGTCGCGGCCCTAGGTCCGTCTGGCTGCGCGACGCTGTTACGCGACTCGCGGCTCGTCGAGCGCTGTGTGAGCCGCCTGCAAGCCAAGGCGGGACTGCGCCCGTTGCTGTGCGCCGGGATGGCGGCGATCGCGCGTCATTACACAGGCGCGGCCGCCGTCCCGCTCGTTCGTGTAGCCATGCCCAACGCAGGTGATATTCGTGGCGATCCAGAACGCGCTTGAAATAGGCCGCCTCCTGCTCTCGCGGCTGCTTCCGTTGATCGTGGGCGCCGTTTGCCTTGCGCCCTTCGCACCGCTTTTAACGCCGAGCGACGCGGTGGTGTCGGGCAGCGACCGCGATTATGCCGTCATGCACCTGCCGCTTGCCAGCTTTGCGCGCGAGGAGTTGCTGTCGGGACGGCTGCCCCTTTGGAACCCATACCTGGCTTGCGGCCAGCCACTACTGGCCGCGCAGCAGGCGATGCTCTTTTACCCGCTCGCAACGCCGCTATGTCTTCTGTTCGGCGCAAATGGTGGGCTCAAAGCCGCGATTTTTGTGCATCTTGCGCTTTGTTATACGGGCACGTATTACTTGGCGCGGCGCTCACAGCTTTCTGCCTATGCCGCCGCCTACGCCGCGTTTGTGGTGACTTGGAGCGGCGCCATGTTGGGCCAAATTGCCGACGGGCATTTGGGAGCCGTCTTCGCTGCTGCCCTCGCCCCCTGGTTCTTTCTCGCGCTCGCGGGCTTGCTGCACTCGCCCAGCGCGGCGTCGTCAGCCAAGCTGGCCGCGGTGGGCTCATGCTGCTCGTTGGTGGCCCAGCCCCAGGTCTTTTATTATACGCTGGTGGCCGGCGGTCTGTGGACGGTCGGCTCGCTCATTTCGGGCGCAGCTTCGAGACATCGGTGGCGTACTGCCTGCTGGGGCGTGGTAGCGGCGCTCGTGGCCATCCTGATTGCGGCGGTGCAGATCTTACCTGCGCTGGAACTGGTCCGCGATGGGATGGCGTACTCGGAGCGCGGCACGCAATACTTTTCCGGCCACTTCGCGCTCGACGGCAGGGACGGTCCTCGCTTGCTGATGCCTTATTTAAATGGGACGCCCTTCGCCGGCATAGCGCCCTATGATCGTAGCGACCAGTACCACGAGCGTGTTGTCTACCTGGGCCTCGCCGTGCCTCTGCTGGCCATCTACGGCCTTTCGCGCGCCAGCGCGGCGCGATGGCAATGGGCTGCCGCGTGCGGCATCCTTGTCGCCTTGGCAATCGCCTTTGGCAACAGCACGCCGGCCTTTACGCTGCTTGGCAAGGCCCTGCCGGGGCTTATGTTGTTCCGCTGTCCTGGCCGAGTTTTCTTGATTGCATCGGTTCCCGCGGCGCTCTTGGCCGGACGGGGGCTCGACACGTTGGCGCAAGGTGAGCGGCGCGCGAGCTGGGGGCGATTGTCGCAGCTCGTGATCCTCTTGATGGTTGCACTGGACATACCCGCGTATGCCGCCCTTGACCGTGCTGCGTCGTTTGATTGGCAGAACTACATCAGATACGCCCGCCAAACCCTGCCCAGCGAATTGTCTCTTTGGGCGATGTTGGCGGTCGGTACCCTTCTGATCGCGGGAATGGCGATGGTTGGCCGTCTTCGCGGTTTGTCGGCAGCGCTTGCCCTGTCGGCAGTCACGGCAGTTGACTTGGGGCACTTCAACGTCGGCAACTTTTACCTGGCGGCGCCCGAGACGCGCCGTCGAGCGCCGCCTCCGTCCACCGACGGCGCAGGTCGATTTATTGAAGGAGTTGGCGTCGGGCGCGCCGCTGACATCTCGCTGAGATACAGCCGCTTGACAAGTGAGGCCATCTACGAACGTTGGCCAACTGTCTCGACCTACGACGGCGGAGTGCTACCTGCGGCGACAGCGCGGCTCTACGCGTCGATGCGCAGCAACGCGCGGCCGCCCTTGGCCCTGGCCGCCTGCCGCTTCGCCTGCTCGACCAATGGCCGGACGATTGAGCATTCCGACGGTGTCTTGCCGAGGATCCGTTTTTTGCGGGAGGGCAACCCATCGGTCGAACTGCCAATCGAGTCAGTGACCGATCACGACGTCCGCAGCCTCCGGCAGTCGGCGATTCGGGTGAGTTTGCTCAAGGAAGCGCCGGGGGAGTTACAGACCGCGCTGAACGCTGCCGCGCGTGGTTCGCTCATTGTCGCTGACACCTATTATCCGGGCTGGGTATGTCGAGTCGATGGCGAGCTTTTGCCGATCGAGCGTGCGCATGGAGTTTTTCGCCGAGTTCGGCTTGAGGCTGGGCACCACACGCTCGTAATGAGCTATACGCCGCTGTCGTTTCGCATCGGTCTCATTGGCACCATCGTCGGCGTCCTGATCGCGGTATCGATGGGGCTTGTACGTTGCACCAACCCGCGTCGGCGGCGCACCGCAACGATTATCGAACGAGACGGAAGGCGGGCTTTTCGCGCGGCGCAGGCCTCGCAGAGCAATACCCCTGGATAGGTCATGAAATCAGACGCTATCGACGCACGATTGCCCTTTTTCCTCCATCGCAAGGCGCTCGCGCTCGCGATCGCCGAGCGGCTGTGCGCTGCGGAGGCCGGGCTGCGCTCGGCCTGGCTCGGTGCAACGCCCTTCGAACACTTGGTGATTGACGACCTCTTTCCCGCTGAGACGGCAGTAGAATTGCACGCGCGACTGCCGCCGCCTGAGTCGCTTCTAGCTCTGTCGTCGCTCCGGCAGCGAAAGCGTGTGGGGATCGAAGTTGAGCGGTACGATCCCGCCATTGGCGAGGTCCTGTTCGCCTTTCAGATGCGCGAAGTCGTTGAAGCCATCGAACGGATCACGGGCCTTGATTGTTTGGAGCCTGATCCGTCCCTCTATGCATCGGGCTTGTCCGTGATGGTCGAGGGCGGATTCTTGAATCCACACCTCGATAACTCCCACGACGGCGACCAGCACAAGTATCGCGCGCTCAACCTGCTTTA
>DASSFG010000218.1:0-2915 GCA_035694685.1 Pirellulales bacterium | reverse complement strand
GACCAGAATTTCGACAACTACTCGGTCGAATACACGTTTGCCGACGGCAGCAAACTGATGCTCGAAGGCCGCAACATTCCCGGCTGTCACGACGAGTTTGCCAGCTACGTCCACGGCACGAAAGGCGTCGGCGTGATCTCGACCTCCGGGCACACGCCAGCGCGTTGCCGCATCTACAAAGGCCAGAACCTGGACGACAGCCAGCTCGCCTGGAAGTTCGGCGATCACGAGCCGAATCCTTACGATCGCGAGTGGGAGCACCTGATCGCGGCCATCCGCAGCGACAAGCCTTACAACGAGGCGAAGCGCGGCGCCGAGGCGAGTCTGGTGACGGCGATGGGCCGCATGGCCTGCCACACCGGCCAGGTCGTCACCTTTGACCAGATGATGAACTGCGAGCACGAGTTCGCCCCCGACGTCGACAAGCTGACGATGGACTCGCCCGCTCCTTTGCAGCGGCAGTCCGACGGCAAATATCCGATTCCGCTGCCCGGACTGGTGACCAAGCGCGAATACGCGGTTTGACGTCTGCCTTCCGGCGCATCCGAAACGCTGTGCGATGTCTCAAACACAAGCGGCGGGCTCGCTATCACTTTGTTTCTTGCACTGCCTCCGGCTCGGTCGTGGCAGTCTGGAGCTCGTCGAGGCTGATTTCACCGGCAAGGCGAGTGATGTAGACGTCGCTCGTTCCTTCGACGGGTACTCGCCAGAGCTCTTTGTCGTGGCGCTTGATCCACATTTCGCGGTAGTTGAACCGCGCCAACGCGTAATGCCACCGTTCGTCGCCGTTGTTCGCGCGGTCTTCCAACACCAGCAGGATTTCAGGATCGGTGCCTTTCCACACCAGTGCGAAGATAGCTCCGTCCACGACGCCGCGATCGGCCGATTGGTAACGGAAAATCGGCTGCGGCAGCAGTCGGAGCTGGGCCACGTCTTCACCGTCCTTCATCCAACCATCAAATTCGCGAGCGAGGTTGCGCATCTGCGTCAGCCTTGCTCTCTCTGAAGCGGCGGGGCGCGGGGCGCCGTCTGCGACGGCCATCGTTAGTCCGGGCTTGCTCGGCGTCCACTGCTTTCCCCCGCTCAAGGTTACGGTTGGCAATGCTTGCAAGCTCAGGGAGTGAAACTCCTGAAAGACGTTGCTCTTATTTGGCCGGTTTTGGTGTGAGCCGATACAGCCGATCATTTCGGGCCGCCCGTGGAAGGTCCAGACGAAAACGGCGCCCATGTAGTTGTCCGCATTGGTCCATATCAGGACGGGCTGCTCGACGCGTTCAAGCGGCTGTTGCCGCTCGGCGTCGAGAAAAAAATCGCACTGTCCGGCTTCTTGCGCATAATAGGGAACGAGCAGCCGCTTAAGCTCGGCCTCGTCACGCACTTGCGTGAGACATGCTGCTGTTAGGAGAATTGCACCAAGCATCGCTTCTTCCCGCTGGCCGCCAGGCCAACCGCTAGGGAAACCCCTTGCCGTTAAGACACAATGTCTTTACCATAATGACTGGAATCAAGTCCGGCAAGTAACGAGGAATGCTACGAATGGCGCGTGCGCCGCAAGATGTGACCGATGCCGAGCTGGCCGTGCTCGAAGTTCTGTGGCAGCGCAAGGGGGCGACGGTGCGCCAGATTGCCGAAGAGCTTTATTCCCCGTCGAGCGCTTCGCAGCATGCGACCGTGCAGAAACTGCTGGAGCGGCTGGAGGGAAAGGATTGCGTCCGCCGCAATCGTGATCAATGGCCGCATACGTTCGAAGCCGCGATCGAACGCGAAGAACTGATTGGCCGCAAATTGCAGCAAACGGCTGACCGCCTGTGCGAAGGCTCCGTACAGCCGCTCTTGATGCACCTGGTGAAAGCCAGCCGGCTGTCGGCTGAAGAACGCCGCAGCCTGCGTGAATTGCTCGATCAATTGGACAAGAAAAACGTCAAAGCGGCGAAGAAATAATTCCGGGGCCGGGCAAAGGGTCATCAGGAGAGGTAACGATGACGTGGCTCGTTGCAATCGGTTTGACTAACGCAGCGTCAGCCAGCCTGTTGGCTGTCGTTGCCTGGACCGTCGGGCGCTGGGGACGGCGGCCGGCACTGGCAAGGCTGCTTTGGCTCGTTGTGCTGGCCAAACTTTTGACGCCGCCTGTTTACGAACCGGCCCTTGGCGGCTGGTTTTCCATTCCGCTCCACGAAACGCCGGCAGAATGGGAACGATCGCAAGCTGCGCGAGCGGATTTCGCCGTACGCCGGGCGGACATGCCGCGAGCGGCAATCCCGCTCGAGGATTCTCGCGCAGCCGAGAAGACCTTGCAACGTACGTCGGCGGCGCCGAGCTCCTTCACCGCTGCCGAGCGGTGGCATCTCTGGCAGATGCTGGCCGCGGTCAGGCCCGCGACCTGGCTACGCTTGGCGGGCTCCATCTGGATCATGGGCAGCCTGGTCTGTGCCACGCGCTTTGTCCTGCGGACGTGGAGGTTTCGCCGATTTTTGGCACGTGCCGCCCAAGTTGACGCCGATCTGACCCAGCGAGCGGCGCAATTGGCCCAGAGTGCGGGCCTGCGGTCGTCGCCGCAGGTGCTCGCCGTCGAGAGCGTCGTTTCGCCCATGCTGTGGGGAGCCGGACGCGGAGCAAGGCTGCTCTTTCCAGCCGAGCTCGCGAGCAGCATTCCGCCGGCCACGCGCGACGCGCTGCTGCTGCACGAATTGGCGCATTGGGCGCGCGGCGACTGGCTCGTTCGACTGCTGGAGCTGGTTGTTCAGGTGATCTACTGGTGGCACCCGCTTGTCCGGTGGGCGCGACGCGAAATCGAGATCGCCGAAGAAGAATGTTGCGACGCCTGGGTGCTCGAGCACCAGGCTGGCACGAGACGAGGCTATGCGGAGGCACTGTTGGCCACGCTCGACTTTCTCAGCGGGCCGATACCTTCCTTG
>DASSFG010000217.1:0-4062 GCA_035694685.1 Pirellulales bacterium | reverse complement strand
CAGGTCACCGATGGCGTTGGCCGTCGAACGGTCGAGGTTGCCGGTCGGTTCGTCGGCCAGCAGGAGCATGGGCTGCCGGATCAGGGCGCGGGCGATGGCGACGCGCTGCCGTTCGCCGCCCGACAGCTCGGCCGGACGGTGATCGAGGCGCGCGGTCAGACCCACCCGCTCGAGCAACATCCGCGCACGCTCGAAGGCCTCTTGCGTGGCGCCGCCGCCGGCCAGTGTGGGCAGCAATACGTTCTCCAGCACGCTGCACTGCGGCAGCAGATGGTGGTCTTGAAACACGAAACCGATGCGTTCGTTGCGAAACTTTGCCAACCGCGGCTCGCTAAGCTGGAAGGGGTCGTCGCCGCCCAGCAGCACCTCGCCGGAGGTCGGCGCATCGAGTGTGCCCACGATCTGCAATAGGGTACTCTTGCCCGACCCGCTGGGGCCCAAGATCGCCAAGTTTTCGCCGCGCGCCAGCTCAAACGAACAGCCGCGCAGTACGACCAGCGGCTCGGCGCGCGTGGGGAACTCTTTGGTAATGTCGCGTACGGCGAGGTCGGGCATTGCCAAGGCAGACCAGGTGACGAAGCATGGATGAGCAAAGAATAGCGGATGAAGCGAATAGGCGGTAGGCTTTGGAGTGCGGTGATTCATCACCGCTTTAGATCGCGGCGGAGCCGCTTTCTTTTCCGCGTCTGTCCACCCGGGATTCGCTGCACACTTCCCACCCTAGGGAAAGTGGAAAGAGTTACCGAAAAATAAAGAAAGGTCGCTCCGCGACGGGCGAAAGCGGCGATCAATCGCCGCACTCCAAAACTGCGTCACTCGCTCGCGTTCTCTGCGGCACCCTTCGGCTGTACGTGCCAGGCGCGCAAGGCGCTGCCGGTGGCGGCGATCAGCAACGGCTTGCCTTCGGTGGTGGTCCAGGCGACCTGCGGCGTCGTGCCTTGGCCTGTGGCCGCGGCGACCATTTCTCCAGTGCGCACGTCGATCACGCACACCAGGCCGCCTCGGCAACCTAAAGCCGCCCAGATCGAACCTGCTGCGAACGCAAGTGAATCGCAACTCTTCACGCTGTCGGGCAGGGCCGTCTGCCATAACTGCTCGCCCTTTCCGTTCAGTGCCGACATCTGCGATTGGCCCACGCCGCCGCCGACAATCAGTACCCCGTCAGCCGATTCGCCCGGCAGCCGAAATGTTCGAACCATGTTGGCGTACATGCCAGGGTCGAGCGTGTCGATGTCTTTTCCCTGGGCATCGAAGACGTGAATCTTGCCGGCGGCGGAGGTCGTGATCACTTCCATCGCACCGTCGCCTTCCAGGTCGCCCGCCGTGACGTGCCAGACGTTGCCAATCGAGGTGCATTCCCAGCGTTGTTTGCCATCGCTGCCAAACACGTGCAACCCGGTGGCGCCGTTATAGCCGACGATCACTTCGTCTTTGCCGTCGGCGTCGAGGTCGGCAGCCCACACATCGTCGATGCCTTGGCCGGCGGAAGGCGACCAGCGCTTGCCGCCATCGGCGCCAAGAGCAGTCAACCCGTGCGACCAGACGTCGAACACGAGCAGTTCGCCCGGCTCCTCGCCCGACAAGCGAGCACAGCGCACCAGCCCTCCGGTGGCCGCCAGTTTCACGGAGCGGTCCTTATCGCCCGACGCGGAAAAGACCTCGGCGGTCTGACGTTGCACGGCGATAATGGTCTTGCCATCCGACGCAACGGCCACGCCTGAAAACGCACCGGGCTTCGACCAACACTCTTTCAGCCCTTCGGTGGGCAAATCGGCGTCTTTGGCTTTGCGGGCGCGTTCGGCTTCAGCGGCCAGATCTTTGCCGGCCAGCAAGGCGTCGAGCTCCTTCTTGAGAATGTCGCCGATTTCCGGGCTGAATCCGATGTGAACGCTTTGCACTACGCCGGCCTTGTCAATCAGCACCAAAGTCGGAATGCCCTGCACGCCGTAGGCATTGCCGGCCTCGCCTTCCGGGTCGAGGCTGACCGTGACTTTAAGCTCTTTCTCTTTGAGGAAATCGCGGATGGCGTCGCTTTCTTCGCCCTGGTTCACGCAGTAAAGGGACACTCCCTTTTTTTGATATTCGTCGGCCACTTTGGCCACCAGCGGCATTTCACGCACGCACGGCCCGCACCAAGTCGCCCAGAAGTCGAGAATGACGATCTTGCCCTTCTGTTCTTTGAGACTGAATTGCCCGCCGTCGAGCAGCTCTTGCTTTAGCTCGGGGGCGGGTTTGCCGACCAGCGGCGAAATCTCCGGTTCTTGGCCCGGCTCACCGGCGGAAAAGTCTTCGACCTTCTTGGCGCCTTCGGGCGGCTCGAAAGCAAAGGCGTCGTCCGGCAGCGTTTTGTCGAACTGCCAGTTCTGGTAGTTCTGTACGATCGACATCTCGGCGTCCTTGAGCTGCTCGTCGCTCAGCCCGCCGACGGCCAATGTTTTCTTCATGTCGAAGGCGGCTTTGAGCATGCGCGGCTGGTCGCCGATGGCGACCCACAATTCCCAGTCGAACTGGTCCTGCTCGAACTTGAGGTGGTGGGCCTCTATGTCGCCAATTTTTTCGCGGCCGGCGTATTCGTTTTTGGTCACGCCTTCCATCAGCGTCTTATAGGGATCGTCGGCAAACACGTCGAGCAGTGGTCCGCGTCCGCCCATGCCCCCGGCAATGAGCGGGTTCGTCAGTAGCTCGTCAAGCGACTCGGGCGCCGACGTTTGCGTGTATTGCTTGAGCGGCGCGAGGCTTATCGAGATCTGCTCGCCGTCGCACACCACATCGGCGCCCAACTGCGGATCTTTTTGACGCATGGCGAAACGTTTGGGACGTGCGACGGCGATCTTCGCCTGCGATTCGACGTTGTTTTTGAGGCCGTTGAAGTTGAGCGATATCTTCTGATCGAACTCGAATTGGCTGGTTTTCTTTGACCGGTAGAAACTGGCGAGCTGCTTCAGCACCGACTTGGCGTCGGCGGGTTTTTCTTTGGCCGCCGCTTTCTTCGCGGGCGGAGCCGCGGCAACGGGCGATTGGTGATTGCAGGCGGCGAGTGCTAACCCAAGCATGGCGAGAACGACGAGGCGCATGGCGTACTTCCTTAAGGCAACAAGAGCGGTGGCGGAGCAGTTGTCCCCGAGCGAACACGCCTTAGCAGAGCCAAAGTCAAGAGAAAAAGCAAGTTTCAGCCCGTGAAAGCTCGGTACTGTCTTAACGGTGTATTGCTGACCGTAACCGATGTCGGGTGGGACTGGCCCGCGCAAAATGCTCGAGTTTCAGGCCAGAACGAGGTTGAAGTTTTGTGCTGGATTTGTTCCGCTTCGCCCCCGCCGGGCTTGTCCCGGTGGAGCGGTGACTGACAGGCTAGAACGCGCCTCCCCGCACAAGTTCCTTCCGTTTCCGCGTTGCATCCGCCGCCTCCCGCGGCGGATGCAACGCGGAAACGGGCGCGCGTATGGTGCCGGACATCTAGCCTGTCAGTCAGCGCCCGCCGGGGGCAAGCCCCGGTCGTGGCGGAACAAAACCAGCATCAAGCCGCTCGCATTGCGAAGCTGGATTTTGCGCAGGCCAGTCCCACCCTACGTGCAAACGAGGCCAAACAAACCCGCCCTCGCTAAAGCGAACACAGCCGCGCCCCGGTCTGTGCATATCCTACCCGCTCGGCAAAATGCGTTATGCTGGTCTTGTTCCGCGAAGCCCGGGGACGTGCGCGGCGAGCGATAAGGAGCTGAAACCATTCGTGCCGACGAGCTAAAATTCTGGCTGCTGATTTGGCTCATTGTGAGCGCGGCGTCGCTGGTTGGGCTCTTGGCACTGTGGGCGGCGCGTTCGCCAAGGCACTGGTTTCTGCGCATTGCGGCGGTGGGCGGTGTGCTCTGCCTTTTGGCCGTTGTTCCAGCCTTTGAACTGATTCTGATCTTCGCGGCCGAGGCGTCAGCGGTCGCCGCGCCCTTCGCCGCTCGCCGCTTATGGCGAAAGGGCCGCTTTCATTTCCGACTCGCCGACCTGCTGTTAGCGACGGTGGTCGTAGCGACCGGCGTACTGCTTGCTAAGGACATGCCCAATTACTTGCACTTC